>JBCDKV010000054.1:0-12963 GCA_038746215.1 Bacteroidota bacterium
AATTTCGTACTTTACTATGCGCCGAGGATATTTGAAAGCGCAGGTATCGCCGCCGATAGCACATTGGGTGCTTCCATTCCGATTGGTGTAGTCAATTTATTGTTCACCATACTCGGTATGTATTTAATTGATCGCATGGGCAGAAAACAGTTGATGCTGATTGGGTCATTCGGCTACATTGCTTCGCTGGGCGCAGTGGCTTGGGCATTTTCTACGGGTATAGAAGGTGGTCTTTTTGTTGCTTTCGTTTGTGCGTTCATTGCTTCCCATGCAATCGGTCAGGGTGCAGTCATTTGGGTCTTTATTTCAGAGATTTTCCCTAACACGGTGCGCGATGCGGGTATGTCTTGGGGTTCGGGTACGCACTGGGTTTTCGCAGCTATTATTACGCTAGTCACCCCGAGCGTACTGGAAGCTTTCGCCAAACCTACCATCTTTTTGTTCTTTGCGGGCATGATGGTACTACAGCTCTTATTTGTCCTATTTATGATGCCAGAAACGAAAGGTGTTCCTTTGGAAGAGTTGCAGCGAAGATTAGCACCGAAGTCTTTGAAGAATGCATGATAAGTAAGTCGGTCTGCGAAAGGTTCTTTTTCATTTGCCTGAGGTTGAAAAAATGGTCATTTATCGAAAAGTCGACCTGTTTATCCGAATTGAAAAGTAGTTGACACTTTAGTCTCAAGCAAGCAGATAACCTTGTCAAAAATTCGACCTATTTATCCGCTTGCTTACCCTTATTTTCGACTTAAAAACCAAAGCCCAAATAGGCTCTAATCATTTATCATTATTATGCTCTTCGAAGATTCATCACTTGCTAATATTATTGAGTTAAAAGGTATCGACCAAAGCTACGATGGAGGGGAGACCTACATCATCAAAGACCTGAATTTTTTGGTGGAAGACAAACCCGAACAAGGGCAGTTTGTTGTGCTGATGGGGATGTCAGGTTGCGGCAAATCAACGGTCTTGCGCTACATTGCTGGCTTACAACAGCCGACTGCTGGTACGATGCATATTCACGGAAAGGCGATTGATCGCTCTAAACGCGTGAGTATGGTTTTTCAACGCTATTCTTCGTTGCCTTGGATGACGGTTTTGGAAAATGTTGAGCTGGCTTTGCGCTATAAAGGCATGAAGAAAGCAGAACGCGAAGCACAAGCTATGGAAATGATTGCGCTAGTAGGTTTGGCGGGACACGAGCATAAATTTGCGCAGTATCCTACCCTTTCGGGCGGACAATTGCAGCGCATCGCAATCGCTCGTAGCTTAATCGCTAATCCTGATATTTTGTTGATGGATGAGCCTTTCGGTGCACTGGATGTGAACACACGCTTACAAATGCAGGACTTACTGCTTCGATTGTGGCATCAATTTCACCCTACTATTGTGTTTGTCACCCACGATATTTCAGAAGCGATTTATTTGGGCGACGATGTTTACATTATGAAATCTGCTCCTTCGCGCATTGTTGAACACCTAAAAGTCGATTTGCCCTTTGAACGTAGCCATGCTACCAAGCGCGATCCACGATTTGTCGAATTAGTACACGAATTGGAGGATAAAATGATACAGGTCGCTCGTTATTGAGAGCGTTTGGCTGTTGGCTGTTTGTACTAGTTAGTAAAGTGTTCTACTTTTTTTTATTTTTACTGCAAGCAACACAATAATTGTATAGACGTAAAAATTAAAATTATGCGATTACGTTTTTTGAATTACTCCTTATTGTTAATTAAAGGTGTATGAAGTCTTAAGTAATGCTTGGGATAAATCCTAGTAGCGTTCCTAAGATCGCGCAACAAGTATGATCAGTAATTCTCTTCGGACGGAAACACAAATTTCAACTTATTTTTTAGAGAAAAATAAGTTGAAATTTGTGTTTCCGTCCATAAAGATCCTTTAAGCATACTTGTTGCGCGATCCCAAACACTTTACTAAGTTTCAGAAGTTCAATAAAACTGCTATTGCCCAAAAATGAAGTATTTTACCCGTTATTCGCATTAATTATAAATTAGTTCTTCCGTTTCAATATTCATCTTCATTATTTCCTATGCGCTTCCAGACACCGATTTTATTGAGTATACTCGTTTTGCTGTTGGCTTGCACAGCGGAGCAAAAATCTACTTCCGAAGATACGTCGCCCAATGTGACGGAAGCAGCACCCACTGAGCAAGTAGAGGATAAAGCGACGGATGATGTCCTCATACCAGAAGAAGAAGAAAGTCCTGTCGAAGTAGATAGTCCGCCGTCGAGATTTAAAGATGAGGAAAACCCCATGAAAACAGGAGCAACCTCCAAAGACAAAGACCAGCCAAACCGCAGCAAAGATCGCAATGATAGCAAGGGTGGCAAGACTACTACAAGTGGTGGCAAAAAAAATACGGGCATCGGTGTGCTGAGTCCTGACACAGGTTTTTCGACTACTCTTTCGGATAGTGAATTGAGCAGCCTCATCACCAATTTGAGTTCAGAAGAGATTGAAAAGCAGGTAAAAGCTAGAGTCATCGAATCCTTTCCCGACACCATGACCCTCCATGAGCGGGAGCAAGTCAGCGTTGTTCTGACGACCAATACCACCGCAGCCTTTTTCGATAGTTTAGTGCTGCAAGAACCCATTTTGAAAAAATATCCAGAACGGGTAGAATCTTTTATCGTGGAAGAAGTTGGGAGAATCATGGCTTCGCGTCTGATAGATGCTGATGATGCTTTTGAGATTACGCCTCTATTCGGCAACAACGAACGCTATATTGATTTGACGAGTGGCAAAGCACAACGTTGGGAATGGTACGTCAAACCTATCGAAGCAGGTACACATACTTTGAGCTACGTGATGGAACGATTGGAGGTTGTCAATGATAATCAATTGGTCAGCAGTAGCACGACTTCCGTATTGGAGCGAAACGTCACCGTCGTCGTTCCGCCATCTGAACTATTAGGCAACTCACCTCCTACAAACGATCTTTCCAATGGCGCAGACAATGATCAAAATAGCTTATGGATTTATTTGCTATTGGGTGGACTTGCTCTAATCGGTTTGCTAATTTTTGTCCTATTGCGAAAGAAAAAAGCTGCTGAAATCACTACTGTTGCCATCCCTACAGAACGCATTACCAATTTGATTGCAGATGGAAAAACGGAACAGGCAATTGACCTTTTAGTAGCTTCCACGACTGCTTTACCGTATAACAGACGCAAAGAAATCACGCTGCTGTCTTCCAGATGGTCAAGTGTGGAAACGGAGATGAATAAAGGAACGATTAGTTCGCACGATGCCGATATTAAGCGCAATCGCATTCACGATCGCCTATTGGATTTGGTACATGATTTGAGTCGCTAAACCCTTTGTTTTTTCGTTTGTTTCTATTCAAAAGTGATACTGACTACATGAGCCCGACTTTAGTCGTTAGCATTTAGGCTTGTACGAAGCTTGAGCAATATTTGAAATAAATCTTGGTGAAGCCTTTGAGATCGCGCAACAAGTATGTTCAAAGGGTTTTTATGGACGGAAACACAAATTTTTTCAGAAAAATTTGTGTTTCCGTCCGAAGAGACTAACTGAGCATACTTGCTGCTCAATTTTCTTGCAATGGCTCAAGCTGCTTCCAAGTAAAATGTTAAGAAAAATGAGACTTCGTACAATGCTAAAGCTAAAGTCGGGCTAAGAGCATGTATTTACTTAGTGGAAGTACAACAATAAGGGAACTTGTAAAAAATGGCGATGAGAAACCCAAAGTTAGTGTCCTTGAAAGATGAAGCTAGCCCGATTGCCATCGGAGGTCGACATATCATACTCGATTCAGAGACAACTGATGGAGATATTTATTTGGTAAAAGGAATCATGCCAAAAGGCAGCAGTGTACCAGTTCATGTCCATGAGCGAGAGGACGAGATCTTTCACGTACTGGCAGGAGAGGTAGAACTAATTTTAGGGGATGAGACTTTGACTGGAAAAGCAGGCGATATTATTTATTTGCCAAGAGGCGTGAAGCACGGTATCAAGACTGCTGGTTCAGCGACCGCAAAGGTTTTAAATTATGTTATACCAGGGAAGAATTTTGAAGATTTTTTCAACGAAATGCGCCTAATGAAAACTAGCCCAACAAGTGCGGAAACCGTAACCCTAGCCAAGAAATATGGTATTACATTTTTGTAAAAACAAACACACATCATGTTATTCGTAGCAGATTCAGCAAAAAAAGAGATCATAAGATTGAGAGCAGCAGACCAAATGGGTACAGACCACTTTGTGCGCGTATCGGTGACCAGTGGCGGTTGTTCTGGTTTGACCTACAATATGGAATTTGATAATGAAAACAAACCCGACGATCAGGTCTTCGAAGACAATGGCGAAAAAATTGTGACTGATTTGAGGAGCTTTTTGTACCTCTGCAACACCACGCTGGAGTTTTCGGGTGGGCTGGCAGGTAAAGGCTTTTACTTCGACAATCCAAATGCTTCGCGTTCTTGCAGTTGCGGTGAAAGTTTTGCCGTTTAGCGAAAATGTACGAAATTTCCCCAATGAAAAACACAATCCTACTTTTGTTCGAGGCATTGCCTTGCCTCCATAGCAGTAGCTACGTACTTCGTTTTAATAAAGAAAAGTACGTTTCTCAGAATATTGTTTCCATTCTTCTATTCCTGTCCTTATCTACATGCCTATCTTGCAATGATACTCAAGGCACTTACTTTGAAGGTGCTACTTGCATTGAAAACATCACGCTTATAGATGCAGCAAATGGATTGCGCGAACAACAGACCGTTGTTCTTCGAGACGAGCGTATTCTCAGCATTTCCAATACGAGTGATCTAAAGCTTTCCAAACAAAACAAAATTGTCGATGGCAGTGGGAAATATTTGATTCCAGGACTTTGGGATGCCCACGTGCATTTTGATTTCATTGAGGAATTGGCACCCGCTATGTTTGATCTGTTTCTGGCTTATGGCATCACAAGCTTGCGCGATACGGGCGGCAAGATAGATTTTGTAAAAAAGTGGAAAGCGCAATCTTTGGCAGACCCCAGCAATACGCCAAGACTGCTGATTACAGGTCCATTGCTAGATGGAATGCCTAATGTCTACGACGGTAGCTCACCGATGCGTCCTGCCCTTTCGGTAGGCTTGGTAGACGTAGAAGCTGCCGTTGAAAAAGTGGATGAACTTGCAGAACAAGGTGTTGATTTGCTGAAAGCCTATGAGATGCTGAGTCCAGAACAATTTGAAGCCATCGTCAAAAGGGCAAACGAAAAGGGGTTAAAAGTTACGGGACATATTCCGCTGAGTATGGACGCCATTTCTGTTTCCAATTTAGGCATACACAGTATGGAGCATCTCCGCAATTTGGAGCTTTCGATGGCTGAAAATACCGAAGAATTATTGAAGATGCGAAGACAACTCCTCGCTATGGGCAAAGCAGAGGAAGGTGGGGTGCTGCGTAGTAAAATTCACACTGCCCAGCGGATGGAAGCTTTGAGTCATCAAGACGATGCTAAAACCCAGCAAATCATTGAAGTATTAGCAAGCAATAAAATTTGGCAAATTCCAACACTTTCGGTTATGACCGCCATCGTCGATCATCCTTTTGCCCGTCCTGCTTGGAGACAGAGTTTCGACTATTTACCCGATACCGTCGAACATAAATGGAAAACGGGACTAGCAGATTTCTTGACTTTGGAAGTCCCAAACGATAGAAAAACCTACGCCAATTGGATGTTTGAAACTACAAAAGCCGTACAAGACGCTGGTGTAGGCGTGCTGGCAGGTACAGATTGTCCTATTTTCTATTTGACGCCAGGTTTGAGTTTGCACGGAGAATTGGAACTGCTCGTAGCAGCGGGCCTCTCCAACATGGAAGCATTAGCAAGTGCGACGCTCCATCCTGCTCAATACTTTGAACTAGAAGACGAGATTGGTTTGGTCGAAGCAGGTATGCTATCAGATTTACTGATTTTGGATGCCAATCCATTGGAAAATATTAGCAATACACAACAAATCCACACCATTATTAAGCATGGAAAATGGCATCAGCCAGCAGCGATTTTGGCGAGGTTGAAGTAAGTGTTTTTGGGCGTTTCAAGCTGTGACAGGGATAAGCGTGAAATATAAGTTTATGGTATCTAAGTTGCGTGCTTAAGTAAGCTATCTTAAATCTGAGCGGTATAGCATACTTAGCGCATTAAAAGATTGGCTCAAAATACACCAATACATTCACAGTAAATATCCTTTGACAATCCTATAAAAACACAATATTTTTGTTGAAAATGTATAGACATGGAAGATGATAGACTACAATTGTTTAAATATTGGAAGCCAGAAGATGTAGAGCGTTTTTTTGATATTTCAGTAATTAAAGACTCCCCTGCTTTGGAGGAGTGGCTGGCTGCTGATGATCCGATTACTGATAAGGAAAAAGAACAATTAGATGCGCTGAAAGAACGCTTAATAGAGAATGTGCAAGATTGGAATGAGGCTGCATTAAAATTCTATTTTTTAGGTCCTTTTATGAGTTTGATTTGGTTCAAAAGCAAGGAATACAATTCTTTCTTGGAAAACAAGCTAACGGTTGAAGTCGGCGACCAAACGGTGCAAGGAAATATTGATTTTATGGTGGCTACGGGTAGGCAAACGCCTAGAACGCCCTTTTACACTTTGCACGAATATAAACCTGAACCAGGTTACACGGGCTATCCACTCGGACAATTACTGATTGCGATGGTTGCTGCTCAAAAACGCAACGAGGCAGCAGGTATAGATTTGCCGCTCTATGGTACTTATGTGATGGGAAGACTTTTTTTCTTCGTCTATTTCTATAAAAATCAATATGCACAGAGTCTAGCCTACGATGCTACGCAAGAAGATATTTTTAAAATCTATGCGATTATTAAGAAGGTGAAGTATTACATTGAGAAGCATTTGAGTGAGATGTGATGTTTTGAAAAAAGATAGGTTTTGTTCACATCATTTACCGCTAATTTTGAGGGTAAATTTTCGCTGAGGAGGAGGTCGACACCTCCTTAAAAAACCTTGATCAAATTTGGCAGGCTCGATGCCGCCAAATTTGAAAATGCACTTTTTTATCCCAAATGGAGTACAAATATTTGTTTCCTGTTTACTTATTAATGCGAATAACGACTGTACAGATTTCATTTTTCTTGACATTTGACTCCAATATAGTTTAGGTCAATATCCGCAAATTGAGCAACAAGTATGCTCAGTAATTCTCTTCGGACGGAAACACAAATTTCAACTTATTTTTCTCCAAAAAATAAGTTGAAATTTGTGTTTCCGTCCATAAAAACTTTTGGGCATACTTGTTGCGCGATCTCAAACACTTTACTAAGTCTCAAAAATTTAGCAAAGCTGTGCCCACCAAGAAAAGGAGTATTTTACCCGTTATTCGCATTATTATTCATTTAGCATAGGCATGAACTGCTTTTTATCTCTATCATAAGCAAATTCAACGACTCTAATATTTTCTTCCACCACGCTCCAATCATCTCTATTAATACTCACCTCGTTTAGTGGGATATAATCGCATACCGTAAGCGTTACTTTGGCTGTTGTCCCTTTTCTTGGAATGATGATACGATAATCATAGACCTCGTTCAATATATCTTCTAGGGTTGCTTCTGAGCCTAAATACTTATCTTTTATCTCAGGCAGATACTTTTCCAATATTTGAATGGGATTTGGGTCTATGAAAAATAGGTGAAAGTCCAAAGAAGGCAAAATCGTCTTGATTTCAAGGGGCGTGAAGAGGTCTTCTGATTTTGAAATTTCATAAAAAGTAGAAGGATAGTTGCTACATTGTTCATCGGCATAATATCCTGTAATACCAATCAAGATGGTACCATCCGTATTATTGAATTTAGCGACTTGGCAGATTTTATATTTCGTATCACCACCAAAGGCATAGTTCAACTCAAAATAGCCTGATTTTAGGTCAACAATGGTATCACACCACTTTAGATCAATATCAGCTATTACAGATTGATCTGCATCAAAACCAATTACTTGCATACATTCTAGTATGTTCTTATGCTGAGAAATACCAGTATTTATGAAGAAGAGTAGGAAAAAGATTCCGTGGAAAGTTGTTTTTCTCATTTTTTATTAGTCGTGTATATACCACTGGACAAAACACAAATTTCAACTTTTTTTTTGAAGAAATAAGTTGAAATTTGTGTTCCCGTCCGAAGGGCCTCTCAAAAATAAATGAAAAATTTCATTTCTCTTTTTGTTTTCAAGAGAGACTATCAAGTGCTCAGATAAACACACCTAATTTATGCGAATAGAAACATCCGATATTGCAACCGTGGTGCAACTTTCCCAACAGATTCCTGAGTTCAAAGACCCCTACCCTGCTGCTGAATATGAAAAGCGGTGTCATCACGTCCCACATCTCATTTTAGTGGCTTACGAACAAACAACGCCCATAGGTTTCAAAGTGGGATACGAGCGAGAACAGGGCAGTTTTTACTCTTGGATGGGAGCTGTTTTGCCGCAATACCGCAGAAAAGGCGTTGCACAGGCACTTGCCAATTACCAAGAAGAATGGGCAAGAGCAAAGGGCTATGATACGATCATCTTTAAAACTCGGAATCGCCTCAAAGCCATGCTTACGTTTACAATTAATAATGACTTTAATATCTTTAGGGTGGAAGAGCGAACAAAGATAGAAGAGTATCGAATTTGGTTGCAGAAAAAGTTGTTGCCCTAAACAAAACTTAGACCACTTATGGAGTTATCGAATGAGGACTTACTGGAGCGACTAAACGAAGTGGAACTGCTGGCAAAGGCTGGACGCTGGCAACGTTTTTCGCATCGACCGCTCACCTATGCCTCTACCCTACTTTGGCGGCATCTGATTTATGCCTTTCGCCCAAAAGATAGACACGAGCAAACAAACACCTTTTTCGATGCTGAAATGAAAGTCGTATTGCCCGCAGGTATGGATATTTTTCTATTGGGTGCAAAGACACACGATTCTGAAATTAGGTTGAGCCGTTGGTTAATTCGTCATTTGCAAGCAGGAGATATTTTTTTGGATGTGGGTGCACACTTTGGCTTTTTTAGTTTGCTAGCTTCACAACTCGTAGAAGAAGGAGGGAAAGTATTTGCCTTCGAAGCTGCATCTTCTACCTTCCAAGTCCTACAACAAAACACGGCTTCCGTAGAAAATATCAAAGTGCATCACCATGCGGTGAGCGATAGAAAAGAGACCCTGACTTTCTATGAATTCCCAACTCGCTATTCTGAATACAATACCCTCGAACCCGAGCAATTCAAGTCAAAACCTTGGTTCAAAAAAGCACAAAAAACGGTAGTGAATACCCTCGTTCTAGATGAGTACTTGGAGCATTTACAAGTCAAACCGAGCTGCGTTAAAATTGATGTGGAAGGTGCAGAAGAACAGGTCATCAGAGGATTGAAACAACATTTAATAGCCCATCCAATAACTTTATTGGTGGAAGCAACGAGCCTGAATATTAAAACCCACCAAAGGATGCAGAACTACTTGAATGACCTTCAATATAAGACCTTTGCAATTCAAGCGGACGGCACATTGAAAGCTATTCAAAACATTAGCGATTATTTGACGGAAAAAAATATCGATTCGGACAATTTTGTTTTTCAAAAGGTGTAACCAACGCTAGTTCCTATCGTTTACCCTTCATAGCGCATTTTAATTCCTCAGTTTTCAAACTTCCAATGTCCCTTTTTGTATTTATCAAAGGGGACATTGTGAAATATATTTAGTGAAAGTACTCTGATGTACTCCTTTTGGGATAAAAAAGTGCATTTTCTTTTTTGTTGATTTATTGAACGTTTATTCGTCTAATGCTTTCAATTATCAATGTTTTGCAGTTGAACAAATAAGCAATTCAAACAGATCAACAAGTGTATTTATATACACAGATTTGTCCCCTTTGCAGTATAATTTTCCAGTGCGCTTTCACGTATCAACACAGCCATTCATGACTGACCAACAAATAGATCGGTATTTAGCACGTCTTGAACGGACGCATCGCAGTGAATTGAAGATGATTCATCAATTCAGTATCGACTATTTTGAGACGGACTACCTAGAGGAATTGTACGATAGATGGCAAGCGGCTCACAAAAAACTACTATCTTACCATAAAAACCTACTTCTATTCACTGCACTTTCTCCTATTTGGTTGGTACTTGCTTTAACCGCCAACTATTTTGAGATTCCCTACCTTTCTTACGTGGGCATCCTTTTTCCACTCAGCCTATTTGCTTACATCAATATTTTATTGTTTTTGTACAAGAAATACGGCAGCATCAAGCAACATGACCATATCGGCAGCATTTTGGAGTTGGAGCTAATGAAAAGAAGAGATAGAATGTATATCTAATTCTTTAACAAAAAGCTTCGAAGCGTTTCGATTGCAATCTACTTCTTTCCAGTTTGCTAGAAAATTCCTGATTCTATGAAATAAGGAGGATTTATGGACTTTTGAAAACAGAATACTATCACGTGAAGTATTTAAAATCAAAAATAGGCTTTGCCATAGTGATTTATGTATCTACACTAAGCACATTAAGCAGTCAAGCTCAAACGCCTTACGAACCCAAAGAAATAATATACGGTGGACAGTTTAAAGACTTGATCCTCCCTATCCCGATCATTGGCAAGCTCACAGCGGAAGGCATTTGGGGCACTGAGGTCGTATTGCCTAGAGATGTAAGCAACGGCGTGGAAGGCAAGGAATGGTCTTATTGGGGCGGAAATCCAATGCTAGGGAAAGATGATAAATATCACATTGCGATTGCTCGTTGGCCCGAAGAAAAGGGGCATTGGGGATGGCCCAAATCAGAAGTAGCGCATGCCGTTTCTGAAAATCCATTAGGTCCTTATGAAGTAACGGGTACATTGCTCTCCGAGGCGCACAATCCAGAAGTAATTCCTCTAGAGGATGGCACTTATGCCTTGCATGTGAGTAAGGGGTTTATATATACTTCTGAAAAATTGACTGGACCATGGGAACTCAAAGGAAAAATCGAGATTGATCAACGTGGGCATAAAGGATTATCGCATTTGTACACCAATCTTACAGGGGTTCAACGCGAAGATGGAAGCTTTTTATTTTTTACAAAACGAGGCGATGTAATGATCTCAAACACAGGACTGCTTGGCCCTTACAAAATAGTTTCGTCGCGCAATTACGACCGATACAGTGGTTATCCCGAAGATCCCGTAATTTGGAAAAGCTGCCACCAATATCATGTAGTGTTTAATCATGCAGTAGATAAAAAATCGGTCTATATGCGCTCTTTAGACGGCATTCATTGGAAAATTGAAGCAGGTAAACCCTACGATAAATCCATATTCAAATACACGGATGGTACAAGCAATGAATGGTGCAAGTTTGAGCGTCCAAAAGTTATACAGGACGAATATGGAAGGGCGACTCACCTTTCCTTAGCAGTGATTGATGTAGAGAAAAAGCTTGATTTAGGAAACGATAAACACAACTCGAAGCAAGTCATATTACCGCTGGTTACAGAGCGTTTAGTAGAGATCGTAGCAACCGAAAAAATAACGCCTCAAACCAAAAAAGTTAAAATCAAGATTAAAGCGGAGACAGGAAATGAGGTTGAAGATATAGATATTGAATCTTTGAGGTTGGGTGCGTCCGAAGTGGTGAACCATGGCGGAGGAGTGAAAGCCATAGCCTCGAAGGTGGTGAATGGCGATTTAGAATTGATTTTCAAGTGGGACGGATCGCAAATTAGTAATTCCAATTATGATTTAAAAGTTTTGGGCAAAACAAAAACTGGCAGCCTTGTTCTTGGCTATGCTCTATTACCCGAATTTTCAGATAATCCTGCTGCCCTAGTGACCTTACCCATAAAAATAAAGGATAAAGTTCTGATAACGGAAGTAGAAAACTTTGGACTTAAAGCTTCTACTCCGAGTACTTTGACTCTATTTAGGTACTCTAATCAAGAACGAGAACAAGTTAAGCAATTTAGTATTCCAAGTTTAAAGCCATACGAACGTTTTGCAATCAATTTCGATGTAGAGAAGAAGGAAGGCATTAAATACGAGGCACTTATCACTCATAATGACGAAGCCGTTAGCCTTTGGAACAAAGTAGATGATACCCACTATTCAATTGTTTATCGAGGCGATTGGCAGAGAAATGTGGAAGGACAAAACCTGTATATGGGAAGTGAGCAAGTGACTTCAAACGAGGGAGCCGCTGCTATCTTCTTTTTCTTTGGAACGCAAGCTCGTTGCTATGGGAACATTAGCAAGAAAATGGGAAGCTTTGAAGTCTACCTTGATGACGTTTTCATTGAAAATATAGATTGTTACTTTGGAGCTGATTTACACAATACCGTTATTTATCAAACAGACGTTATTCCAGTGGGGCTTCATAAACTAGAGCTTCGAGCAAGGGCTAAACATTACAAAGGAAAGCCCGAAGGACCTGTTTCCATCGATGCTTTCTCATTTATTCGGTGAGCGTTTGCTCCTTAAGCAAGTGGACTCAATATAATCGACACTTTTGAACGGCTCTTTTGTCTTGTTGTGTAATAACGAACTTATGTAACGATAAAACAATAGCTTCCTCGCTTCCAACTTGCTCTTTTAAGTTTATACTGCATTGAAAAGCCTCACTGATACCCTACATCGCTTACGTTTTTCGCCTTGTCTAAACTCAAAATAGCGGCGTTCTAAATCGGGAACTTATTATTTCATCGTTACTATCGCTCCCAAATCTCTACGCTCCAATCCTCCACATTCCGCTCTTCTTTAGAAAAACTAATGCCAACTAAATGTACCGTCTTAGAAGAATTTTTGTAAGCGGCTGCGTACTCCCGATTTTTGATTTGCTCAATCGCGTTTTCGATGGGTTCGTTGAGTTTAAATTCCATTAAGTAGAGGTGTTCCTCCGCTTCGACCAGTAAATCTAAGCGTCCTTTATGTCTAGT
>JBCDKV010000055.1:0-12940 GCA_038746215.1 Bacteroidota bacterium
AAAATGAAAACTGTTCCAAATGAAACAACTACTATTATTAGCTACTTTTATGATACTGTGCATCACAACGACTATGGCACAGCAGTCGCCCAAAAATTCATTCGAAACGCCCTACTTGCTCACCGAAAAAGACATCGTTCCGAGGGGACTGCTGAGCCATCAAAACCAATCAAGCAAAACTGATCTAAGCAAATCCTTCACCGATGATATTTTAGTTACCAATCCACTAACTGCACCCTTCAGTTTCAATGTATTCGTGGAGGTGGAGACCGTAGATGGTCTGACGTTGGAATGTTCTGGTGCGCTGATTGATACCAAATGGGTCTTGCTTGCTGGTAATTGCATCAGTAGCAAAGATTTTGCAGGCTTCAAAGGATTGGTGAAAAAAGTGAGGGTTTACCCTGCTTACGATACCGATAATAATATTCCTTTTGGTTTTGCAGAAAGTGCCGACATCATCGTTCAGGACGAATGGGCGTTTGATCGGGATATGAATTACAACATCGGCTACATTCCATTGGATCGTCCAATCGGTGCTAGCGTACAATATTGGACGGGTGATCCCAATAGCGATCCTGCGCAGTTTATAGATGTCGTGGTAGATACCGACGATACTTACGATAGTGAAATTTTTACGAGCCAAAGTTATCCTTTGAGCAGCGGATTTGAGGCGGGGAAAATGTACACTAGAACGGGTACTTTTGAAGCCGAAGATGTTCAGGAAAATGTCGTGTACGCCAATCCAAACAGCGCAATCGGGCAGTCTGGTGCGGTATTGTATCGCTTTGATGGAGGTATTCCGAAAACGTCGGCGGTGTTGTCGCACAATAGAAACGGAAGAAGTGGATACGTTAGATTGAATGAAGATGTCGCAAGTACAATCAATCGACTAATTGTGGATGGATATAATATCGTAGGCCCTGACGGCGACAGCGGTAACTTCATCGAGTCTAGACCTTTTAGTCCAGATTTAATTCCACTGCCTGCGCCAAATCTTCCACAAACAACCAACACACAACAAACTCCAGGAGAACAACTAGATACCTTATACGCTGGGGTGACGAACTACTCCAAAAATGACTACAACGGCAATTTTGAGCTAGAGATTTTCATTTCCAAAGACGATCAATTTGATTTGGACGACCTCAGTCTCCGTGCGTTTAGATATACGGGAAGAGTCAATCCAGATGAATCTTTCTTTTTTGACTTATCCAATCTCGTCACCATTCCAGCTAACCTACCAAGCGGACAATATTACATTGGCGTCAAATTGAATGCCTTTGAATCCAACCGCAGAAATGAACCCAACAACATTCCACTCCAAGGCGATTTACGCCCTATCACTATCGGTACGGGCATCGAACCTGCGAACCCATGTGAACAGGCAACAAAACTAGATTGTGGCGTCACCTACAGCTTCAATACGACCAACGAAACCAATGATTACGACAACATCAATGAACTGTACGAAGGCTGCATAGACGAAAGCATGGATTTGTTTTGGGACTACGAAGCGAGAGATATTTTGCTATCCTTTGATGTTTTAGAACAGGGCGATGTCACCATTGAAATGACGAATTTGAGAACCTTTTTTGATTTCTTCGTCTTTCGAACTTGTGCGCCAGGGGTCTTAGAAAACGCTATCATATCAGACTGCATTGGTATTTCCTATCGAGGTGGATTGGCAGATGAAACACTGCTACTACCTGACCTAGCCGCAGGTACGTATTACATCATTGTAGACGGAAGCAGGTCTAGCAATAGAGGTACTTTTGACATCAGGGTAGATTGTCCCATCGTTGAACCCGACCCTTGTACTTTAGTAGATGAAGTCTTAGCTTGCGGAAACACTTACAATGGCGATACCAACAATGGTACGAGCCGTTTTGAGCTACTAGACTATCAAGGCGATTGCTCCGAAGGATTGCCACCTGCTGCTACCTTTGAAGCACCAGATCAGTTGTTTGCTTTCAGTGTTCCCGAAGCGCAAACTTGGGACATTCAAATGGCTTCTACCACGGCAGACGTGGATTTGGAAATGTTCTTATTTGAAGGTAGTGCCTGTGAGGAAGGCGTTTTTGATCCCTGTTTTGATCGGGCGGGGCAGCTAATGGTAGATAGTATTACGACTACGACGACCACCACTATGGTCATGGATACGATAGTAACCACTACTTTTGATACAACGACCACGATCATATTGGACACGATGATTACGACCGTGATGGATACGATCACGACAACTACGCTAGATACCATTACGACCACAACTATGGACACGACTATAACGGTAGTGGATGGCGTCACTGTGATGATTATCAATGTGGTCACCAATACTACCGTCAATGTGCTTACGAACAATGTCATTCAGCCTGTCACGACCACGGTCGTAGACACTACTACTATAATTTCGATAGATACGATCATCACTACTACCATAGATACCATGATTACGGAGACGACGGTCATGGATACCATCAATTATACCGTGGACAGCATAAAAGTTATCAACGCCATACCGCCCGGGCAGTACTATCTGGTGGTAGATGGTGCTTCGAGTAATTCGGTGGGAGCGTTCACTATCGACATTAGCTGTGATGCTAATGACGAAGGTGGTGGCGGTAGTGGCATCCAAGCGGAAATACCCAGTATCTGTGATTTAGGTGGTGAGTTTGTTAGTGGCGACCGCATCAATGTGCAGGACTTATCGCTGAATCCAGCCGAAGATGTAACCTTTGCGGATGTCCTCGTCCCGGATTGTGTACTTGCTCGTTATGGTTCAAATGCGCTGTCCAGCACCTATTTCGATACCTATATCCTCTTTCTGACACCAACAGAAGCAGCACAAGGCGTTCAATTGGATTTTACCAATCAATTAGATGCTTTTGTTTTTGATTGTAGCGTTGGTACTGCTGGCGAAGAAGCTGCCAATTGCCTAGTTTCTTCTAGCACAGGTTCGGGTACATTGAATTTTAGACCAAATACGACGGATGCCGACGGCACATTTTATTATATCGTTTTAGCGGGTGAAGCAACGGCTAATTATGATTTGAGGGTTCAAATTGGACAGCAAGTAAGCCCTTGTCAGCAGGTAAGTCAAATCATCGAATCGGTGGGCATAGTAGAAATTGGAAGCCTGTTGGGACAGACCAATAAATTTGATATTGCTGGCGATACGGAGGCTAGCAATATCTATTCCTGCTACGTGGGCAGAAATACTTTTGAAGGTCCAGATGTGGTCTACCAGTTGGAGGTCAAAGAAACTACGACTTTAGACATCATTTTGGATGCCAATGATACTTCTTTGCCTTTCTTGGAAGGTACAGAATTTGGCATATTTTTATACGATTACAAATGTGGTGCGGAAACGGCAGGATGTATCCGCTACGATGAAACTTCGGGCGATGACAACATCTTAGAAATTAACATCGAACTCATACCCGGTTTCTACTATTTGGTGCTGGATAGCGATATTCGCAACGCCACGACTGCAACGAATGAGGAGGAACAAACGACGGACTACAACCTCATCAAGAACAGTGACACCGACGGCTATCAACTTGATATAGCAGAAACGATCAGGCTGAGAAATTACAACTACAGTGCGCCCCTTTGTGTGGACAGCCTAGACCTTTCGACTTTGAGCGACGAAGAATTAGACGCAGTGACTTATCAGGTGAATACTGCAAGGACATTCAATAATATTCGTATTGGCAGACATCGTTTGAGTTCGGAGGATATCATCGCTTACTATTACTTGAATGGCGAGCGCCCCAAATTAGCGGCTGCCAATTCCTACGATGAGGAAGGCTTTGCAATTAGGGTACGTGGTTTGGAAGAAGCCGATCCTTTCCAAGAAAAATGCGCTTTCGCGAATGGCGATGCAGTGGTACTAAAAATAGACGATGGACATTCGGCGGTTTACGACGTGGCGGCGATATTGGGTACTAAATTGGATGGTAGCAATTCGGATGCTGCTTTCATGCTCGGTGGACAAATGGTTCTGGATAGTTTGCGCGAACTGAAAACCAAACGCTTCAAAGTCGTTCCTAATGTAGTGAATTTGAACAACTTGAACAGATCACGCTGTAACTGTACGTATATCAATATCTTAGCAGATTCGGAAGACAACTGGGAGTTGGAAGGGCCAGAAGGTGTGGTCTTTACGCCAAGTGCGGGTAGCGGTAACAAACGAGTGAAAATAGAGATCGAAGATACCAGAGGTTTGGACGATAATACGGTGGATAAGGTCATAAAAATCACTAGACGAACGGCGGAGGAAATAGAACCAGATGTGCTAAATTCAAGGAAGGTACAGATCATCTATCGTAGGGCAGCCGAGTTTATCAGTACGCCCGAAACGGAAGAACGAAGCGAAACAGTTACGAAACAGCAAGTCCAAATCGTTCCCAATCCTGCGAGCGACCACTTTATGATACTGGCTAATGGAGAACAACAACTACAAGGCTTCCAAATCTTTGATGGTTTTGGTCAATTGGTACATGAGCAAACCAATGTAAATAAGGAGCAACTATTAAATGTTAATACCGAAGCCTTCGCGGCTGGTGTATATTTCCTTAGAATTGCGATGGAGAAACAGATCCTTACTAAACGAGTGGTGGTTCAGCATTAAAGTATTGCCCCAAACAACCAATCACTCCCAAAACCCAAACGAAACAAAGCCTTATGAATAAAAACATCATCATATTATTACTACTTGCACTCACTGTTCTGAGTTGCCAAGAAGAAGACTTCCAAGCCCTCTCTTTTTTTGAACTACAAACGGGCAGCTTCGAGGATGAACTAGATCGCGTAGAACTGCAAGCTAGCATCACCAACGGTGCGAGAGAAACGAATATCGAGTACGGATTTTTGTACAGTTCCGAAAATGCGATCCCTTCTTTTTCAGACAACGTGATCGCTCTCGATAAGACTTTTGCGTCTAACACGACCGAGGAATTCAGTATCTCAACAGATTTTATCAAAGCGGGAACGCCCTATTTTTATCGAGCCTTTGCACGCTCAGCGGGCAGAAGTGTGCTGGGCGAAGTACGCATGTTCGTTGCTGGGCAACAAGTCGGTGTAGGGATGAATACCGATAATATAACAGTCGTCAATAACGAAGCTAGCCTAGGTGGTTTTGTGGCAGGATTGCTCAGAAATTACGGCAGAAGTGCCATTAATCACGGACACGTCTACGCCAAAACCGACGAAAACAACGATCCTACCAAAGGCGCATCCGACGTCATTAGTACCGAAATGGGCGAAATAGCAGGCGACCGTTTTTTTACGTCCAAAGCCACAGATTTAGATTTTAATACCAACTACATCGTGAAAGCCTACGTGCAAACCGATGAGGAGAATATTTTTTATAGTGAGGCTTTTGAATTTAAAATACGAGATGGCTGGCGTTTGCATTCGAGCTTAGATTTAGAAGATGGAATACAAAATGCGATTGCATTTACGAGAGGTCTAAAAGCTTACCTGGGTATCGGCTGTCCAAATGTATGCGACGAGGAATTAGCGGTTCTGGATTTGTTTGAATTTGACCCAACCAAAGGTAAGATGGAAAATATTCAGCCGTTTAATGAGCCTAATCCTTTTGCTGCAGGGCGAGCGAATGGCGTCAGCTTCGTGATTAGAGATACCGTCTATGTCGGAGGAGGTGCAGCTTCGTCTATTGGCAGTAATTTTGCGCCAGGCGACTTATACTACTTCTTTCCAGAAAAAAGCGATCCTTTTGAACAATGGATATTTGCCGATAATGGCGAACCTTACGAAGAAATGGAACGCTCGGGCGCAGTGGTTTTTGTGATCGGCAATAAAGCTTATTATGGGCTTGGAGAGGACGCAAACAACAATCAGTTGTCCGATTTTTACGAATTTGATCCAGATAAGATCGCTAATTTCGAGAATCCGTTTCGTCCCTTAGCAAGTTTAGATGTTGCCATAGATGGAGATTGTACTAATCGAGTTAACGAAGGGCGCACGGACGCCGTTAGTTTTGTGCTGAATGGAAAAGGCTATGTACTCACAGGAGTAGATAGAAACAATGGTGCACTGAGCGATCTATGGTCTTTTGATCCACTCGGAAATGGAGGTAATGGAACTTGGAACTGCATCGGTGAGTTTCCAGGAGGTGCTAGATTGGGCGCATCTGCATTCGTGATCGGGGATAAAGCGTATGTTACATCAGGCGGACAGACACGAACAGGTGTCATCAATCAACTTTACACCGACATATGGTCTTTTGATGGAACGAATTGGGAGCAAAAGACTGCTTTCGCAGGCACACCAAGACGCAATGCAGTAGCTTTCTCATTGGAAGGAAAAGGCTATTTAGCCACTGGACGATTTCAGGAAGTTTCCGAGAATGGCATATTGAACGAAACGCTTTCAGATATTTGGGAATACACACCAGAAGAATAAGTAGGAGGACTCAAATAATCGACATTTTTGAACGGCTCTTTTCTGATATAAAAGCACTTAAAAATAGTTTCATAGCTACGGCTATGCAAAGATTTTGAAGTACTTTTATATCAAAAAATAACTCGTTCAAATTATGACGCTTATTCAACTCCTCCTACTTAAAAATCCAATACAAAAATGAAAATAACAAGCATACTAAGTCTTTTGATCTTATTGCCAAGTTTACTCTTAGCACAAGGGATTGTTCGCTCGGATACCATCGTTATTCCGTTCAAACTCAAACAGGAAAACGGTCGCATCTTCATTGAAGGTGACCTACAGGAAATGCGTAATAGCTCGGACTATAAACCACTCATTCAACTCAAAGAAGCCAGTTTGAGCGAAGCAGATGCGCTGTTGAAGTACGATGTGGTCAAGCTGCTACCGAATTTCACTTACGATATTCATTTACTCGTAGAGCCACAGGATACTTTTGAAGAAACCATTGTCCCCAATTTCCGAGAATTAGAAGGGATCAACGGGCAATTGCGATGGGATATGACACCGCCTTACCAAACGCTGTGGAAAGATGTGTTGGAAGGTAAACTGGACTACGATGAAGTCTACAATTTCAAAATTCAGTACGATCTTTTGGGTGATTTGGATTGTGAACAAGCACCAAAACCCAATTGGTCCTTCCGCAAAAATTGGTATCATTACGTTACCGTAGCTGCAGGTGCAGGACTCATTATCGCAGGAGAAGTTTTTGAAAATCAAGCCGCAGATTTGAATGAATCCTACGTCCAAGCTTGGGCAGATGGAGAGGCTAGGGGAGCGGCGCAACCTATCTTAGACGATGCCAACGATAAACTACAGCAAGCTGGCAATTTCAAAACCATAGGTGTTTCCATCTTGGCAGCGGAAGTGCTTTGGGTGGGGTACAATTATTTCCGATTCAAAAAACGAGTGAAAGCCTACAAAAGTTATTGCGGCAAAAAAGTGGACGCAGGATTGAGTGTGGAATACCTGCAAGGCGACCCTTTCGTTGGCTTGGGAACGCGCGTGTATTTGAGTCGTTGAAGGATTTAGATACGCTAAATTCTTAAAAATTCAGAGAATCTCTCGCTCAATCCATTTCCCCAAAAAAATCAGATCATCACAAAAAAAAGAGAAACAATGAAAACGATACCATTCATCGCCCTACTGCTTCTAGCTATTTCCCCCACTTTCGCCCAACAAACATCTAGTTTCAGCCGCTATCTCATCGCGGGAATCGAAGCTTACGAACGCTTAGATTTTCAGAAAGCACAAAACCAGTTCAAAGCTGCCATCATTTCGGAAGGTATCAATCAGGACGAAAAACAGGAAGCACTGGATTGGTTGAGCAAAGCTAACAATGGCTACATCCTGAAGATAGAAGAAAAGCAAGATTCTTTGAATAGAGCCCTCAAAAACTTAGCGCAAGAAAAGAAACGAGCGATCAGTTTTGCTATGCAATCGGAAGCCAATCGACTGGCATTACTCTCCGAAAATGAACTTAAGAATAACAACGCCCGCAGCGCACTCTATCTTGCTTACCAAGCATTAGCCACCGCCAAAGCAGATCAGACACCAGAACACGTACTCGCTTTTGGTTATGCCGTCAGCAACGCTCTAGCGCAAAATATGGATAAGCAGTCTAGTCCATACGAAAGTCTGGCTTTGTTGGAAGATCAAAATAAAGTAATCACACAAAGTGCGGATAATACGATCCGAATATTGGATTTGAAAGACGGAAAAACTAGAACCATTGATCTAAAGAAAAAGAATATCCTCTTCGCGAAAATTGCGCCGAATGCTTCGTGGTTACTCACCGCCACGGACGATCATGTGGTAACGATTTGGAATGAAAATGCTAAATCAGTAGCACAACTCAAAGGACATACCGAAGCCATTAGCTATGCCACCTATTCCCCTGATTATGAGCTAGTACTGACTTGCTCCCGCGATAATACCGCCAAGCTATGGAAAATGGATGGTACTTTACTCACTACTTTCAACCAGCACAGCGGCAACCTTTATTATGGCGAATTTTCTGCCGATGGTAATAATATTTTGACGCGTGCTTCCGATGGCTTCGTTTACATTTGGGATCGCAATGGGCAAACACTAGGGACGATACGCGTTGAAAACAGCTATATGAATTCCGCTATTTTTTCACCCGAAGACGACAACATCCTCACTGCATCTTCTGACGGCGTGGCTAGAATTTGGAGCAAGGATGGCACTTTACTCAAACCGCTAAAAGGACAAGCCGCTACCATCAAAAATGCATTTTATGCGCCTAATGATCCAATGATTGTGACCAATGGGTTAGACCATCAGCTAAGACTCTGGACGCCTAAAGGTGCAGCGATTTCGACACTCAAAGGACACAAAAATACCATCAACGTCATTCAGTTCAGTCCAGATCATAAAACTATCTTGACTGCTTCCAACGACCGAACAAGCATTCTCTGGGACAAGCAAGGTAATCGTTTACAACAATTTTCGGGACATCAAAAAGCAGTATTACAAGCTAGTTTTTCCCCATCGGGTAATTATATCCTAAGCACATCCAAAGATGGTTTTGCAAAGCTTTGGACCATCACAGGGCAGCTCCTTATGAATATCGACCTGCAATCCAACGACCCTATTCCAGCCGTTTTTTCGGCCGACGAAAAGCATATTTTTGCCATTATCAACAACCGCCTCGCTCGACTTCCCTTACCCGACACTGCCTTGGCTATGATCGAAAATCAAAACTTCTTTTCTTCCAAAGAACGCACTAAATTTGACGCAGCTTTTGATATACAAGACTTTGATTTGCAGTAGGAGTGTTTGAGTGTGGAGATATTTAAGAAAAGGTTTTTTGCCCTAAACCCGTCTAATCTTCGCTCCTAAAGCCCGCAGTCGTCCATCAATATTCTGATAGCCGCGATCTATTTGCCCAATATTATCAATGATGCTTTTGCCTTTTGCCGAAAGGGCAGCAATGAGCAAAGCAACACCCGCCCGAATATCAGGAGAAGTCATGCGGATGCCGCGCAATTGGTAGCGGCGATTCAAACCAATGACCGTAGCGCGATGCGGATCGCAGAGAATGATTTGTGCGCCCATGTCAATGAGTTTATCCACAAAAAACAACCGACTTTCAAACATCTTTTGGTGAATGAGTACACTGCCTTTGGCTTGGGTTGCCATCACCAGAATGATACTCATCAGGTCGGGGGTGAAGCCAGGCCAAGGTGCATCATAAATGGTCATAATGGAGCCGTCAATGAAGGTTTGAATCTCGTAGGATTGCTGGCTCGGTACGCGAATATAATCTTCCCCTATTTCTAGTTTAACGCCCATGCGCTCGAACGTCCTAGGAATGATACCGAGCTGTGGAATATCCAAATTATTGATGGTTAGGTCGGACTGTGTCATGGCTGCCAAGCCAATAAAACTACCCACTTCAATCATATCGGGCAGCATACGGTGCGTCGTCCCTTGTAGGCTGCTCACACCTTCGATGGTCAATAAATTGGAGCCAATACCTTCTATTTTTGCTCCCATACGATTGAGCATTTGGCAAAGCTGCTGCAAATAAGGTTCGCAAGCGGCATTGTAGATCGTACTCGTCCCATCTGCCAGTACCGCCGCCATGACGACATTGGCAGTACCCGTCACTGAGATCTCATCCATCCAGATGTAAGTGCCTTTTAGTCCTTTGGTACGAATGTTGTAAACTTGTTTTTCGGTATCGAAGGTAAAAGTCGCACCTAACTTTTCTAATCCATTGAAGTGCGTATCCATCCGTCGCCGTCCAATTTTATCTCCGCCGGGTTGTGGAAGAAAGGCACGTTGGTAGCGACCAAGTAGTGGACCCAGCAGCATGACTGATCCTCTAATTTTGGTGGCATTTTTTCTAAATTCTTCCGAGGCAAAGAAATCCAGATTGATGGCATCCGCTTGAAAGGTATAAGTGTCTTCGGATTGCTGTGCTACTTTCACGCCCAAGCCTTTCAGCAGGTTGAGCAGGCGTTGCACATCTACGATATTGGGAACGTTCGCAATTGTGATGACTTCATCGGTTAGTAGGACGGCACAAAGGATTTGTAATGCTTCGTTTTTTGCGCCTTGTGGCAGGATTTCGCCCTGTAACGGCTGCCCGCCAATCACTTCAAAGGATGCCATTGACTATTGTTTAATGTTGCTTGGTAAAGAAAATATGCCTTATGGCACATGGCAAAAGTAGTTAAAAGCTCGAAGAATTGTAAAGAACGTTAAAACTACTTAGGGTAATCACTAGAAGCTTCTTCTGTTTAAGCTGTTGATAATGTTTATTTATTTATGAAAAAATATTATAGCTACAAATTGAAATTTGTGTTTCCGTCTATAAAACCCTTTGAGCATACTTGTTGCGCGATCTCAGTAACTGTACTAAGACTTGTTCCGAGTGTTGCTCAAAACCTTGTACACCTTTATGAACAAATCAACAAAGTCTAGCTTTTAGCGATTGCTGTGTACTGATATTAGCGATTTTATGCCCTGCCCAAAATGATTATTCTTGCCTCATCGCTAACTTTAACACATAGAATTTTATTCGGAAATTCGCTCGTCTGTGGAAGTTCTATTCGACTTTTAGATCAGAAAAATGGACAAATTGGAAAAGCTCAAAGTTGGCAAAATTTTGTATCTTATTGATGCCATTTTAGTCGGAAAATTTGATGGAACAAATGGATTGATTTAGGAGTTCAATCAATGAAAAAAGAACAGTATCAAAAATGCTATTATAAGCTCACAGATAAGCTCTATCAAGCAGTTGGTTAGTTATTAGACCCGATCAGATGTGCGAGTTAAAAATCAGGGTTTATAAGCTTGAATTTCAATGAATTGACGCAAGCGATGTAAGTAATTAATCGTCAATCATTGATGCCCTGAGCGATAAAATCAAGCCGCTAAATCAATAGCTTACGGATAGGTCGTTATGGATTCGTTAATAAGTCTAAATATAAGCAACCTTTCCGATATGATCTTGTCATTATTAGTAGAAATCACTTAAGAATGATGAAATAATAAATTCAGGTTTTTGAGCTAGTGTTTTTGTTTCCAGATTTTGTCAAAAAACGTAAGCATAGCAGGGCTACGGTGAGGCTTTTTGGTGAAATTTGGGAGCGAAAGATCAGCTCCAAGAATCGAAATTTATTGTTTTTTCATTCATTAGAAAAAAGGATGCTAAAGGATTGTTTTTATCGCATCCGAAAAACATATGCTAATGAAGAATTACCCGATCGTTTTACTTGTACTATATCTATGTAGTATAAGCCACCTACTACATGCTAGCCCCATCAATACCAATTATCTTTCTACTGAGCTTTCCATGGGAGAGAAAGATGCCCAAGCAGCAATAGAACATTTGCTGGTTTCCAATGTCTGGTATCAGTCTAATCAGCGACTTTTGTTTTCCAAAACAGGTATGGTCAGCATTATAGAGGCAGATAGTGAAGCACTGCATAGTAAATCATGGCGTTTGGAGAGCAATGATGGTAGTATTTTGCTACATATGTTTGATAAAAAGTGCGAGGAATTGGTTTACCGCATCGAAAAAAATGGAAACACTTACCAGTGGATCAATAGCTTGACCAATTTACCCATTGAAATCAACGCTGCGCCTTTTGCTATGAAAGCAGAATTGTTGAAAACGTATCGCAGTCTCGTGGGAACTTGGCGAAGCAGTATTTTCCCGAGTACTGTGATCGAAAACCTAAAAGGACATAAAGGAAAAACGGTGAAAAATGCGGACTTTACGTATGTCCTTAAAACGGATGGTGCTTTTACCAAAACCATTTACGTCAATGGAGAAGAACATTTTGCAGCGAATGGTTTTTGGCAGTTGTCAGATGATCACAAGCAATTGATTCTCCATTTTCAGCAAAAAGATTGTTCCTACCTGACGCGTTCCGTAGAAATCAAGCTCATCGCATTGGATGAATTGGTACTAGGGCAAAATATATCAATTTCTAATTTAGAGCAGAAAATTTGCGAAGAGCGGAAGACCTTTTTCTACAGTAAGCAGTAGCTAGTTTTCTTAATAATATTCTAATTTACAGGGTACTTATGTATGCCCCATTTGGGATAAAAAGTGCATTTTATTTTTTGTTGATTTGTTGAACCGTTTATTTGTTTAATATGCTTAGGATCAATGCCTCGTAATTAAACGAATAAACAATTTAGACACATAAACAGGTATATTCGTTTGCATAGATTTATCCCATTTGCAGTATATTTTTGAAGAGTCCTAGTTTTCGCACATGAGATCGCGCAACTAAGTCTCTTCGGACGGAAACACAAATTTCAACTTATTTTTCTCCAAAAAATTAAGTTTAAATTTGTGTTTCCGCCCATAAAAAACCTCTAAGCATACTTGTTGCGCCATTCAAAACATCACTGACGCAACAAAATATTCGCCAATTCTACGATCTGTGCGGTCATCATTCCCAAATGATTTCGATGTTTCACTACGATA
>JBCDKV010000056.1:0-12805 GCA_038746215.1 Bacteroidota bacterium
AAATATCCTCCCAAGTCGCACCAAAATCTGCCGTTCTGAATACGTGTCCCGTACCGAAGCCGGAAAAAGTGATATAGGCCACCGCAGGATCGTCTGGCGAAACGGTCATGTCCATCGGATAACGGTCGGGTAAATCCTGTGTGATGTCCGCCCAACTATCGCCACCATCTTGCGTCACGTAAACGTGTCCACGCCTGCTGTTGGAAGGTGCAGTGGCGGCGTAGAGTATATCTGGATTTTGAGGAGAAAGCTCCATGCTCAAAAAAGGATTTCTATCAAACACAGGACTGTTGCGAACGTTCCAATTATTACCACCATTCGTCGATTTAGCAATGACGGACGAACCCGCATAGATAATATTTCCGTCAATTTGGTCGATCACGTAGGGCGCAATAAAAGCCGTATTCCCAATACGAGGAATTTCCAAGTTTTGATAGTCTCGACCAACCTGAAAGACATTTAAACCTTGTGAAGAAACGTAAAAAAGTCCTTCTTCATCGGGGTCGATAGCAGTCCAAGACCCATCGCCACCGAAGACGTTTGACCACTCATTTTCTCCGAGCCAGACCCAAGTACCATTGTCCTGCAATCCGCCAATAGCAAACACGGAGTCGATTAAGGAAGTGGAAAAGCCATTGTAAAATTGTGCAGTTTGGTAGCTACCATTCAGACTACGCCAAGTCGTGCCGTTGTCATCGGAGCGATAAATGCCGCCATCAGAGGCAACATAGACAACATCTGATTCTACGGGATGGTATATAACATCGTGAGCGTCGGAATGTACAAAATCTGGTGGACCGTCAGGTTCTCCAGTTCTAGGATTGGAAAAACCAATACCACCTGTCGTACGGAGATTCAAACGCCTTCCTCCATCTACAGATCGCCAAATATTGATACCGATTGCAATTAACTCATCCCCATCTTCGGGATTAACTGCCACATCGTGTGAGAACCAACCTTGCCAACGCGAGTAATCGGTAGTGTTGATAATCTGCCAGTTTTTACCAAAATCAGTTGATTGGCACAACCAAGTTGCACCATCAGAAAAACCAAAACCATTGCCGATACTTGCCCAAACCACACCTGACTCGGCAGGAGAAAGTGCCAATTGTATTTTTCCATTGAAATCTTCGGGTAAATTTTCATCCACTTTCGTCCATGTTTCTCCAGCATCTTCGGAATAGTATATACCTTTTCCTTCGGTATCGAAATTACCGAAAGCAGCCACTAATTTATTGGAGTCGTTGGGATCAATAACAATATCCGTAGCCATGACTACATCTAGTTTTTGCGCCCAAGTTCCGCCTGCATCTTCGCTCTTATAGATGCCATCGGTGGTGGCTGCCCAAACGACATTCGGATCATTTTCATCTACTCTTATCATCCATATCCCACGGGTTTGTTCCGCTGTCCAATCCAAACTGAACGCCCAGCTCGCGCCACCATCCGTTGATTTTAGAATACCAATGCCGTAGCTACCTCTTGTGCTGCGATAGGCTGCTCCCGTTCCCGCTTGAAAAACATTGTAGACTTCTCCCGTTCCGATGTACATGGTCATTGAATCTTGGGGCGCAAAGGCAACGGTACTCACGCCTAGCACTGGGAAACCTGTCTCCACTAATTCCCAAGCTTTCACCCCAAAACCAGCCGAATGACTTCGCCAAAGTCCACCACTCGCAGAACCTGCATAAATGGTATTCGGATTTTGTGGATTGAAAACAACGCATAGTGTTCTACCACCTCGGTTGTCAGGACCCATCGCTTCCCAAGCATTTTGTTCGCTTCGATTTTCAATAGCTGTCTGCGCCTTTTCCCATGCCGCATAATGTGCTGCTTTAGGATAAGTCTGGTTAGGATATACCTTGGCATCGCCTAGAAAATTGAGGGCCTCGTAAGCCCCTGATATTTTTCCTTCTTCTGCTGTGTTTGTATCGTTGGTATTGCAAGCCATCAAACAGTAAGCGGCAAGCAAGAGTACAAAATAAGAAATATTGAACTGCATGAATTTCGTTTTTATAATGTTGAAGATGTACGTAGTCTACAAGACGTTTTGTAAGATATCAATGCTGCTTGGCGAAACAACTCGCCTTGTTGTATGCTATTGTGGTCAGTTGTACATGCGAATTACAGAGCATACTTGTTGCTCAATTTACAGATATTGACCTAAACTATATCTGGGTCAAATGTCAAGAAAAATGAGAGATATACAGTCGTTATTCGCATACTTTCTAGAATTGACGAACTGAAAAATGTTGAATTGATTGTTCCCATCCTACAATGGGCGCATTTTGAAATGTCGCAGAAATTTTTTTTCAAAGGTGAAAAACTTTCTGCTAAGGGGATTTTAAGGACAAGAAGCGTTAACACTTTAACGCTTCTTGCCCTTAAAAAACCCTTGGAGCATCAGAAAATCCTGCTTTGTGGATTTTCGGATGCAACTGCATGAAATACAAACAAAAATTCACCCTTTAATCAACAAAATGGCATTTTGAGATGCACCCCCTACAATTAGCAGTGCCTACTAGTTGTATAGCGTGTCGCCATCAATTCGACAATCGAACAATTCGACTACTTACATATATTTATCTCGTTTGCAGTGTATATTGCTATGGATTAGATCGTAGAATAGACTTATTGATATGCTAAAAAAAAGAAGGTCGGATGCAGAAGATGGGAGCATCCGACCGAATAACAAAAAGGCATGTATATGAAAAGCTAAATTTTCAGGTTTATTAGGATATAACTACCTTCAAAGACTTCACAAATATCGGAAGTTTTCTTTTAACTCACAAATTTTTTATAAAAAAAGTAAAAAATTAACGCTTGATCAATGTCTGAATATACGAGTGTAATTAATTACAAACTATCAGGAGCTAAACTGGATAACGCCTTTCAACGCCAAACGATTTCTCTTCCTCTGCCAAAAAAGTATTGGGAAAAACGCTTTTTGCCTCTTCCAACAGTGGTAATAAGTTCTGGTAGCGAGAAGAATAATGTCCCAGTAGCAACTGCCCTACTCCTGCTGCTGCTGCTATGTTAGCAGCTTGAATAGCAGTGGAATGCTTGGATTGAATAGCATTGGCTAAGTGCTTTTGCATGTAAGTGGACTCGTGGTACAGCAAATCTACACCTTCGATCCACGGGATGATTCGTTCCGAATAAGCCGTGTCCGAGCAATAGGCATAGCTCCTAGGATATGGCGGCGGCGTGGTCATTTCACTGTTGGGGATCACGTTGCCGTGCTGATCAACGTAGTCTTCTCCTTGGTATTTGATTTTTTTGATGGCTTCGATGCTGAGTCCGTATTTCTCAATTTGAGCGGGAATGATTTTGGGCAAAACGGGCTTTTCTCTAAAGAGATAACCACAGGTAGGTATCCGATGTTCCAGCGGAATCGTGAACACATCCACGTGTTGATCTTCGTAGATAAGTTGATGAATCGTAGGATCGACTTCTGTGATAATCAACTCGTAAGGAACACCCGAATACGAATATTTAAAGGTAGCTTCCAACCATGCCTTCATGCCAGCGGGCGCAAATATTTCCAGCGGATGATCTCTGCCTAGCAAACCAAAAGAAGTGATAAGACCAGGCAAACCAAAGATGTGGTCGCCGTGCAAGTGACTAATAAAAATTTGCCGAATCTTGTTCTTATTGATTTTCAGCTTTTTTAGTTGAAGCTGCGTAGATTCCCCACAATCAATCAGATAGATTCGGTTGTCATTATTGAATACCTGCGCACTCAGCATACGATCATAAGCTGGAATGGCAGCATTTGTACCTAAAATGCTGACTTCAAATTTCATACGCCATCTCCTTCCATGTCTTTTTCTATATCATTTAGTATGACATAGTCTATAGATTCCGATACGGTTGGAATGATGGTTAGTACAGAATCTAAGCGAGAAATCTCGATTAATTTCTTAACATTTGGCTGATCCAAACCTGTCAAAATGAACGACCCAATCGCTTTCCACAGTCGGTTTGCTGTCAAAATGGCACTCAATCCCGAAGAATCTACAAATTTGACACCCGATAAATTAAGGATCAAATTTTCTGTTCCCTCTTGGGAAAGCACCACAAATTTCGATTTCAAATCGGGAGCAATAAGTGAATTGAGGTTATCCTCTTCAAGGGAAAAAACCGTATAACGCTCTTTTTTATCTACGCTATATTTCATTATTTGTATTAGTTTATAAGCTGTTGCTACCTATTTCGTTTATCATAGTAGCACTGATAGTCAATGAATTAGCTTTAAGGCGGCAAAAATATCAATTATCACCTACTTTACCTAAAAAAACAATTGTTTTTGGAATATTCATTTCTGTCCGCTAATCTTCAAACTACTTACAAATTTGCTTGTTTACCTCACAGCAATGACCAAAAAAACAACCACAAAAGAGTACCTGTTTTCAGACCATAACCCATGCAAAAACAAGTAACTAAGACTTAGTTCATAAACTTTGGCATTGTTTTTTCTACACCATTACTTGTTGTATCGTAAAAATGACTTATTTCTTTCTTAGAAATGTTTGTTTTCACGAATGAAGTTTATAATATTGTTTAAATTCTTGTGGAGAAGCAGTAGAAATATTTTGCAGTGAGCAAGAATTATGAAGTTTATATACTCTAAGTAACGGTCAAATAATAAAGAGATAAAAACCATTACTTTCAATTTTTAAAATTGCTGATTAAGTAACGAACAAAAAATAAGTTCCACATTTTGACCTAGCAGATTTTGTTCTGATACTACTCAGCAAAGGGATATAAGGATTCCCTTTTCTGAGTTAAACGTAGTAATCCTTTCGGCTGGCGAGGCTTTTCAACATTCTCGCAGTGTTGCTTGCAGAAAAGATTAAGTATCTTTTCAACTAAGAGACCCGCTAGCATGAGTGAGCGATCCCAAAGGGTGAATGTTGAGAACATTCAAGTGAATGAACCGCAAAGCGGACAGGCGGGGATGCCTTGCCTACGCTTGGTCATAAATCGGGAAGTTATTATTTGATCGTTACTAACATCCAGTCTTTTCATTTTGATCGGTACTTTCGTATAATTCCTATCAGGTAAGCATATAATATAATTATGGATAAGAATAAAAGATTTTCACCCAAGGTCAAGCAGATCATACGACGCAGTAGGGATGCTGCTTTGCGATTGGGGCATGATTTTATTGGTATCGAACATCTTTTGCTGGGCATCATGGTAGAACCAGACAGTCTAGCGGTCAGAGTGTTAGACTCTTTGGATGTAGATATTGATGATCTAAGAGAAACCGTAGAAGACTCCATTCAACGCCGAAGATCAGCCGCTACTTCCTTGAATGTAGGCAATTTACCTTTAAATAAGCAGGCGGAGAAGATTCTTAAAGTGACTTTTTTGGAAGCAAAAATGTTGAAAAGTGAAGAAATTGCACCCGAACATTTGATGCTATCCATTCTAAAGCATAAAGAGAATATGGCATCAAGAATATTGAATGAGTACGACATCGACTACGAGGGCTATAAAAACGAATTGGAGTTCGTGAAACACGAGCTGGACTATTCTACGACTTCTGATCCTTACGCACAGGCTTCTTCCGATTCGGATGATGAGTTTGAGGATGAAAGAGGTGGCAGTGGCTACCAGCAGCGCAGAGGAAACACCAAGTCTAGAACCCCCGTCTTGGACAACTTTGGACGCGACATCACCAAGCTGGCTTTGGAAGGTAAATTAGATCCAATCATTGGTAGGGAAAGTGAGATTGAGCGTGTTTCTCAAATTTTAAGCCGTCGTAAAAAGAACAACCCAATTTTGATTGGTGAGCCTGGCGTTGGTAAAACTGCTATCGTCGAAGGTTTGGCTCTGCGTATTCATCAGAAAAAAGTATCCAGAACGCTTTTCAATAAGCGGCTTGTGATGTTGGATTTGGCAGCTTTGGTGGCAGGCACAAAATACCGTGGTCAGTTTGAGGAAAGAATGAAAGCTATCATGAATGAATTGGAAAAATCACGCGATGTGATCCTGTTCATTGATGAAATTCATACCATCGTGGGTGCGGGCGGTGCTACTGGCTCTTTGGATGCTTCCAATATTTTCAAACCTGCTCTGGCAAGGGGTGAATTGCAATGTATTGGTGCTTCTACTTTGGATGAATATCGTCAGCATATCGAAAAAGATGGTGCTCTGGACCGTCGTTTCCAAAAGGTATTGGTCGATCCACCATCGGCAGAAGAAGCCGTCAATATTCTGGAAAACATCAAACCTAAATATGAGGAATTCCATAATGTTACCTACGCAGACGAAGCCATTCAGGCTTGTGTAAAGTTGAGTGATCGCTACATTACGGATCGCTACCTTCCAGACAAAGCGATTGATGTCCTAGATGAAGTGGGTGCTAGAGTGCATTTGAAAAACATCAATGTTCCAAAGCACATTGAGGAATTGGAACAGAAGATCGAAGAGATCAAAGAATATAAAAATCAGGCGGTCAAAAATCAGCAATACGAGCGAGCCGCCGATTTGAGGGATAATGAGTCCAAACTGGTACGCCAATTGGAGTTTGCGAAAGTGGAGTGGGAAGAAGAGTCCAAAACGAAACGCTATCCAGTGGAGGAAGAAGATATTGCGGAAGTTGTTGCGATGATGACGGGCATCCCTGTGAAGCGTGTAGCGCAGAGTGAAAGCGTCAAACTCGTTGGTATGGCGGACGATATGAAAAAATCTATCGTCGGTCAGGACAAAGCCATTGAGATTATCACCAAAGCGATTCAGCGAAATAGAGTTGGATTGAAAGATCCGACCAAGCCGATTGGTTCTTTCATTTTCTTGGGACCAACGGGTGTTGGTAAAACGCAGTTGGCGAAGTCATTGGCGAAATACCTGTTCGACTCGGAAGATTCGCTCATTCGTATTGATATGAGTGAGTATATGGAGAAATTCTCCGTCAGTCGTTTGATTGGTGCGCCTCCAGGCTACGTGGGTTACGAAGAAGGTGGACAATTGACCGAAAAAGTTCGTCGTAAGCCTTATTCGGTGATTCTATTAGATGAGATCGAGAAAGCGCATCCAGATGTATACAATATTTTGCTACAAGTATTGGATGATGGACAATTGACCGATGGTTTGGGTAGAAGAGTGGATTTCAAAAATACACTCATTATTATGACTTCCAATATCGGTGTTCGTCAGTTGAAAGACTTTGGGCAAGGCGTTGGTTTTGCGACGAAAGCGCGTAAAGATTCAGCGGAAGATTATACGAAAGGCGTTATCCAAAATGCTTTGAAACGTACTTTCTCTCCCGAATTTTTGGGTCGAGTAGATGATGTGGTTATCTTCAATAGCCTAGGCAAAGAAGAGATTTTCCAAATCATTGACATCACGCTTCAAGATTTGCACAGAAGATTGGAAGGAATGGGCTATACGCTCAGTCTATCGGATGATGCGAAAGACTTCATCGCCGACAAAGGTTTTGATCCGCAATTTGGTGCAAGACCACTCAATCGAGCAATTCAGAAATACATAGAAGATCCTTTAGCAGAGTTCATTTTGAATGAAAGCCCATCGGAGGGTAGTCTGCTACAAGCTGATCTGAACGAAGAGGAAGATAATTTGGAAATTAAATTGGCGAGTCAGGTAGAGACGGACGCTTAATTGATATTTCCCATTTTTGCCCAAGATTTGATACATTTTCAGGTCTTGGGCAATTTTTTTTGGAACTTTTTAAGCTAAAAATTGCTTCCGTTTAAGAAAGCACTTATTTTTATAGCGACAAGTGGGCGTAGATTGAATGATTCGATTGCGTACTTATCAAATAGCATATTCTTTTAATATCTTATATTTAAGAAGCAACGAAAATGCAATAGGCACATCTCAGAATTAGCTAATGGCTAAATGCCAAAAGCTAACCGCCTGTTACATATACGCCACATCATTATTTATTCACTAAAATTTATCCTTTGGCAAGAAGACAACCTAGAAGAAATTATAATAGAAGAAAACAAGAAGCTCAGCATCGTATCAATGAGCATATCCGCATTCCTGAAGTCAGACTCGTAGGCGATAATATCGAAGATATTAGCAAGAGAGTCGGCACTAAAATTGATCCAGGTCAGGTACATAAGACCAATACCGTCAAGCAATGGGCGCAAAAAATGAGTCTTGATCTGGTAGAAATCTCTCCTAAGGCGAAGCCTCCCGTAGTGCGCATTATCGACTACAAGAAGTTCCTCTATGACAAAAAGAAGAAAGAAAAAGAGCTAAAAGCAAAAACACAGAAAACCGTCATCAAAGAAATTCGCTTCGGTCCGAATACCGACGAGCACGACTTTGAGTTTAAGCTCCGCCACGCACAAAAATTTTTGGAAGAAGGTGCAAAGGTGAAAGCTTACGTACATTTCAAAGGTCGGACGATTGTGTTCAAAGATAGAGGTCAGCTCCTTTTGCTCCGATTCATCAAAGAATTAGACGAGTACGGTTCTGCCGAGGCACTACCCAAAATGGAAGGTCGACGCATGATCGTGATGGTCGCGCCTAAAAAGAAAGGGAAGTAGTTTAGCCGTCAGACGAGTCATTAGATTGGCAAAATATTGCTTAAAATCTGGGGGTTCATCAGTGATAGGTTACTACTTAAAGTAAGGTCTTTTTGCGGTTTTATCCGTGGAAAGACCTTTTTTTGTGGGGTAGATGAATGTTTGTTTGTATTAACAAAAGTCTTGTTTATACTGCGTTGGGGATAAAAAAGTGTATTTTCTTCTTTGTTGATTTGTTTAATACTTTCAATATCAATGTTTTGCAGTTAAACGAATAAACAATTTAAACAGATGAACAAATATATTTACATACATAAATTCATCCTGTTCGCAGTATAGCTAGGCTAGATGCGGTTTTTGAAGTATGAATGAAATAATGCACAGCGAAAAAAATAAGTTCAAATGGGTGCTAATTGACTGGTAATGAATTCATTAGGTATTCTTGCTGCACTGGTTCTTTTCTTAATTGCATAAACTGCTCAAGTGTTTTTTATACATCACCTATTGCTGTATAAGTACAGCCTAATCGCCCGAGTAAAAAATCTATATCTAACTATTTTTCTGTTCACGGTTGACAAAGTTCGCACAAACCTGAAAGTGCCAAGTGAGATTCGTGAACCGTATAGTTAGCGGGTACTTCGACATTTGGGACAGCAACGTGCTCTAGGCAAATGGTTTTTTTACAACTGACGCAATGAAAATGTGCATGATAATCGTGATGTTCGTGTTCTGAACAATCGCCTCTACAAAGTGCGTATTTTATCTTTCCGCTCCCATCCACCGCTTGATGAATAATCCCTTTTTGTTCAAAAGTTTTTAATGTCCTGTATAGTGTAATGCGGTCTATTTCTTTCCAGCGGGCTTCTAAATCACCTTGTCCATAGGCTTGTTTAGAGTCTAGAAAGTCCAATAGTATATTCAACCGCACACTAGTCTTTCTAAGTCCGTTACTTTTGAGTAATTGAATTGCTTTTTCTTTCATACTTTAAATTTTCCTTCCTAGATGTAACAATATTGCATTTACTAATGTTACGTTTTCATTCCTTTTATATAATCGGTTGTTCATCTCATCGCAATTACCATTGTTTCGTATACATTCCTAACTGATTCTAACTAATTATACTTATTTTATCAAACAAATAGCTTAACCTAAAGATGCAAAAGAAATTTTTTAGTATTCATTTAGACTTTATTGGTTTTTCTGCTTCCCTACTGTGTGGCGTGCATTGTATCAGTCTTCCATTATTGCTATCCATGAGTTCCTTGAGTGGTTTGGCTTGGTTAGAAAACGCGCTGCTAGAGTCTGGTCTGATCCTATTCAGCTTAGTCCTCGCCAGTTGGTCGCTAATACAAAGTTATCGCAAACAACACGGTAGATTAGATACTTTCGCGCTGATGTTTGCCGGCTTTGCCAGCATTATTTTAAGCCGATTTTTAACGGAAAACCTAGAACCTCTCCTAATGCTATTAGGTGGCGTCTTGGTGGCACTCGCTCATTTCTACAATTGGAAATTGGTGCAAAAATACAAGAAACGCACCGCTACCGTTCTAACATGAAAATACCTTCTCAACAGCCTGCCTTAGAAGTAATCGTGTTATTGGTTTGCATCGCGCTGATGGTTGGTCTATTCCTGAAAGTGGTATTTATTTGAGGTTTCAAAGTGCAGATTAGGAATCACACAACAGATATCTTCGGGTAAAATGCTAGGAAAAACAGAACCTCACACAGCCTTATCTTCGAAGCACAGATTGCATATGAATATCAATTAGACTCGAACTACAAATCTATTCTTCCTGCTTGACACACCGCATACAAAAACGACGCTGTTTCCTAGCCTTATCCAATAAATGATGAGTATGGTGATGCTGTACGAAGTTAGTCTTACCAATATGGATATGAAAACGGTCGTGGTCGAGTGACGAATCTTTCACCCAAAGCGTGTAAGAACTTTTACCTTCGATACGCCGCTTACCTTCTACCCATCCAATAGTTGGGTTCAAATACAAAAGAGATTGCTCGTCCAGTTTGAAATTATTCAGATGGACAACCGTAGAATTATCCTTATACGACAAAGTATCAATCATAATTGTACCATTTTCACTAGTCGCCAAATGATCTATCATAGCGTTCCACTCTTCAAGCGTTGGTATTCGCCAACCTTCGGGACAGATACTATCCAACTCAAAACGACTATAAAAATTGCTATAGTTACAAACATTATCCTTGCGATTTGTCGTCACACAGTAGGATTGCTCTGAGCAAAAACGTAAATCTTCATTCATCCACCACCGATCCCCAATTTGTACGATAGCGTAGGTCTCACCATCTCGCTCATCAGTCAAGGTCTGAGCAAAGGCATAGCAAGGCAGTAAGGAAAAGAATAAGTATATGGTTTTCATACTATTTTTTTATAGCGTACTAATCTTCATAAGCCGCTCGCACCAACTCCAAAATCTCGAAAATGGGTGCTGCTGTTCCATCTATTTGTCTCCTAATCCAAAAGCCAGGTGCGGTATTAGCAACGTACCAATTCGTACCCAATTTTTCTTTTGAGTCCGCAAAGGTACGGAAAGCATCTTGTAGCATCTCACCTGCTCGTTGCTCTGTTTTCATGGCGGCTAAGTAATTGGTACTCACTTGCTTTGCCATGCTAGGATTTTCTTGTAAATAGCGATAGCTTTCAAAATACAACTGCGATTCCTTTTTCAAGTGTTGATCGTAAATGTATTTTCCTAATTGTTTGAATACACCATCGTTCTCCAAACTGTAAGCGACCACTGCTTTCACTTTCTCCCAAAAAACAGGATTATAATAACCAAAACGCTCTTCGGAAAAGAAATTCAAGCCTTCCTCATGCGGGCCACTGAGGAATACTTTTTCTCCAACGGCTTGCTCTAGAATAGCAACGGAAGCCATATTCTTCAGCAAAGCATAGTTATAACGCAAACCTTCCTCGATATAAGTAAAGTTGTTTTCGTAAAATTCGTAATCGTTAGGTGTGGGCTTGGCGTCCCAAAATCGGAAAGCCTCTTTGATCTTGTAGTTGAGGATAGTATTACTGGCTTTGTCGCCCGTCAGCATAGTTGGACTACAAGCCAGTACGCTTAGTATTGATGCTACAAAGAGTAATGTGTTTCTAAGTTTCATGTTAATTTTATTGTTTGAATAAAGATTGAACTAGTCGACAAATCTAAGCTTAGGCTTGGAGCAGGATTGAAGTAGAAATTAGAATTAGTAACGTTTAAGAAACAAATTTACGTTCTTGGCTGAACAGTATGTAAGTAATGCTAAAGAAATAAATTTACATTTTCAAAACAACCTAATTTCTGTCCAGCAGGCCTCCCAAAATTAAAATTTTCACGAAGTAAAAATTTTAATTTTGGAAGAAGAGTGCCTGCAAATTTATTTTCTATAACTCCTGTCCATAATTACACCTGTGTACGGCATAAGACGGACAGGAGTCCTAAACTTTTATCCGTGTACAAGCTAGAGCTTATAACGAACAGCATATGTTATGCGCGAGCAGGGGAGCAATTGCTGAGGGTGCAAACTGTGTAGATTTTCGTAACGACAGTTACCGTAACCGCCGTTACGAAAATTTCATATCTTTGCGCTATGAAATTCTACAACCGCACTTCAGAACTAGCTATCCTAAAACGTGTCGCCAAGCAAAGTCAGCGACAGTCCAGAATGACTATCGTCACAGGTCGCAGAAGGATTGGAAAAACTCGACTTATCAATCATAGTCTTTCTGAGTAACGGTCAAATAATAACTTCCCGATTTGTGACCAAGCGTAGGTAAGGCATCCCCACTCGTCCGCTTTGCGGTTCATTCGCTTGAATGTTCTGCCACCCATCAACTAGCGTGGTTCTCTCACTTAAAAGTCCACTCGACTTTTACCCTTCGGGATCGCTCGTTCACCCTTTGAGATCGCCCACTCATGCTGGCGGGTCTCTTCGTTGAAAAGATACTCAATCTTTTCTGCAAGCAACACTGCGAAAATGTTAAAAAGCCTCGCCAGCCAAAAGGATTCCTACGTTTAACTCAGAAAAGGGAACCCTTATATCCCTTTGCTGAGTAGTATCAGAACAAAATCTGCTCGGTCAAAATGTGGAACTTATTTTTTGTCCGTTACTTAGAGCCATGTGACTATGTGTTAAAAACCCAAAATGTCCAGTAGTGTAAAGCATACCCTAAGGTTTTTTACCTTTGCAAAATGCGCAATAAAATCATACAAAGCAACAGCCTCAAAAATTTTACTTTGCGGGGAGCGGATACCCAGCGTTTGGATGCCAT
>JBCDKV010000057.1:0-12741 GCA_038746215.1 Bacteroidota bacterium
TGAAAAGCTTTGTTTGATAATTGTCCTTTCACATAGATCGTTGAAGACATACCTCTAAATACTTTCCACTTATTTTGACTGCCGTAGCGATAGTAATGCGTAGACCCTAGCACGGGCATGGCGATGGGTAGCTGTAGGTACTTACCTTTTTTTGAACTATAAATCCACTCCAAACTGAGGATGAAATTTTCTTGCAACACCAAGTCGTAGGCTTTCAAGTCCACTTCGATGAATCCTGATTGTCCACCGACGACTTCTGTAATTATTTCTTTTTGCTGCAGAAAAAGATCTGGTCGGCTGTTTTCGATGGATTGAATATTGATGCGAAAGCGAACCGTATCGAAATCATTGTGGCGAATGAAGAAACCAAGCGTATCCAAACGAAAAGCACCAGCTTTCACTTTGAATTTCTTACCGATAGAAGCCCCCAAGTTTTGATTAGGTTGTTCACCAATCGCAAAGTAGACATTCATGCGGGTATCGCTTTTTTCGTACCCCATTTTTAAAGGCTGAAAAGCCGTACTACTAATTTCGATATCAGGAAGTCGTACTACAGCGGGAATCAATGCAACAGCAATTATTTTGTCTATTGCTATGTCTTGTAGTTGCATATCCAAATCTTCGTAGCCCAAATGAGAAAATCGAACAGTTTGCGCACTACTATCTGAGGCGAGGTATAGCTCAAAATAGCCATCGGGCGCAGATACCGTTCCGCTAGAAGTACCAACGATACCAATATTGACGTAAGACAGTGTCGTTTGCGTAGTAGCATCTTTGACGATACCTTTCACAACGATATTCGTGCTATTTGCGCTCCAAACCAACGTGCTGATACAAAGCAGTGCCATGCTAACGACGACTGGCTTGATGACTTTTTTACTTCGATATTTCCTTGTCCAAAGCACGATTAAAGGTGTGATTAGGAAAGTTGGAAGCAACCAAACCACCCAATTGTAGCTGCCCAAATTAATATTGACGACCAAAAAAGCAGTGAGTGTACTGAGATAAGTACCCAGCATCATGCCAATGTGTCTTCGCAGCCAAGTCATTTTGGGAATGGGATGATTGAGATAAATCAAGCGATATATTTTTAGATCATTGATAATTAGAGCCGTATTGATAGATGCAAATACAATTAAGATGATAACGCCAGATAGAAACATCTGCACCCCATTGTAGCCAGCGATAAAGAGCAATCCTAAGTCCCAGAAGTTGGGTACGAGACTTTTGTCCTGTATGGAGCGATAGCCCGCCACGTTCATATACAAGACAAATACGCCGATGTGTAGCAAAAAGTCATTGTCTTTCATAATAGATAGTGCAATCGCAGAGACCGCTACGTTGAGCATACTCCAAAAGAAAAGACGCCCCGTTATCCGATGCGTTCGATTGCCTTTCTTGCCAATGATATTGATCGCGCCAACAACTAAGGCAGTGAATCCAGCAATGATGTGTAGTACTAAAAAAACCGTGTGGATGGTCATGTCGCATTATTTTGATCGCAAGATGCAAGTAAAAAAGCGACTTATAAAGCACTTTGTGACGAATCGTAAGCAGGAAGGATGAAGTGCTTGTTTTTGTGATGAAAAGAATGCCCAAAGGGACGATTGGCAGGGCTTAGGGATGAATGGGAAGCTTATCAATGCTTGCGAAAGTGGTGAGAAGGCTAAGTAAGGCTACTTTTGCAACGCTAGCTAGTACGAACTTTAGGTTACTAGATAACATGAATTGCAAGAGAAAGAAGAAGACGATTACTGAGCTACACAAGCCGCTCTTCTAAGTGTACTTAGTGTTTCATTTTTTACCGCTCCACCATGTTATAATCAACTTCAAGAATCCGTCTGTCTCTCATATCTGCCATAAAACCAGAGCCTTGGCATCAAGTTGTAATCATCCCCTTCGTAATAACCATAACCAATGATTTCGTAAGTACTAGATTTCACCGTTTCGTAAAAATACTCGACTTTCAGTGGTTCTAAATGTTCGCTTTGCCAAATGATCGTTTCGCCGACTTCCGAAGCAACTGTGCTACCTTTATGTATGACCGTCTCATTAGGTTTGCGCACCACACACCACATTTCCCCATTCTGAACCTTATTGACGCCCTTGCTGACAACTATTTTTTGTTCGCCATTTTCCTCGTAAGTATCTTTAATGGTCACCGTCTGAAAATAAGGGCTTTCGGAGATGTATTCCTGCTCCACGGAGATGCTATTGCTCAATTTAAGCGTCGGCTTTTTTAGGTTCTCTAGACTAATGTTATTCAGTGCGGCTTCATTTTTAGGTTGCAAATCTTGATCTTTAAATATCTTAAAAGTCCCCTTCCATTTTCCATCCAATACTTGATACACATTAGCGTAGGCACTGTCGGCTGCAACGACTTCGGGAGCTTCCGTTATATTGTCAATTACCACTTCTTTACTGCATTTACTGGCAGCAAACATCACGGCTAAAAGTAGCATCAAACCGCATGTACTTAGCTTCTTACTGTTGTGTATCATTATATTTTTTTTGTGCCTGCTCAAAAGCTTTTTTAGATTTGAAACCTGCAATGAAAACAGCCATAATCTCATCAACGTTCGGATGTTGCAATAGTTTTTGGCTATCTGCTAGGCGCACTTTCGCTAGCCAATCTTTCAGTTGTTGTTGCGTATGCGTTTTCCAGAGGCGTCGAATATGGGCTGCCGAGGTGTTGAATAGCAAGGCTAGTTTGAGCGTATTCAAAGCTGAATTTCGATGCAATTGCTGCGTAGTAATTTGTTTTTGGAGCGTATCAAAATCAATATTTTTTGTCTTTTGGTATCGGAAGATGTAGGTCAGTTCTTTCCAATAGGTGCTGGTCAATAGCCAAAACAACATGGTCGTAAATGCCATGTCGCCGAGTAGCACAAAACCATTCACTTGGTATAAATCACGCTGCAAAAAATGAAAAGCAACGAAGTCCGTAAGGGCAAATAAGCTATAAAATACTGCTAACACTGCCAGTCTAGTCACCAATTTCCTCAAACCCCACGTTTTACTCACTTCCCAACTCGCCCCCTGTTTTCGCAAAGCAGCTAATTTGTAGCGCACGTAGCGATAGGACAGACTGGCGTAGAGAAAGAAAAAAAGGAGAAAAAGGGTATATTCAATGGGTCCGTAAATAGGGCGAAGGAAGTTCTCCCAAATCTGATTTTGTTGTGCTTGGGGTTGTAGGGCAATCCAAAAAACGACTACAGTTTGAATGAACGGTAAGATCAGATGTTTTAGGTCGCTACCTCTGAATTGGTAGGCAGGAAATAAATTAAATTTCACATAGTAAAACAATAATGGTCCGAAAGACAAGGTAAACCAAAGCGGTACTTGATACAAATAATCATAGTTACCGAAAAAACGAGTGCGCAGTAATAATACATTAAAAAGGCTGAGCGAAAAGGTAAGCAGCAGAAATCCGAGGCTGATATTTGCTTTTTGTGTGCCGCTATATCGTGCAAATTGATGAAGACTCGCCAGCAGTCCTAAACAGGAAGCTGCCAACATTAAAATCAGGACGATGTAACGGATGTTATCCAAAATGGGTGACTTTATTGAACGAGGTCATAAATATAGATGAAAGTAAACATGAAAATGAAAAATTGATTCCTCTTCATTGCTACAAGTACAATGCGTTCAATAAATAAACTAGTTGTGTAAGAAGTTTTCGGTAGTGCTTGAAATTCAATCCTTTGTTATCGTGCAACGAGTATGCCAAAAGGTTTTTTGTGGACGGAAACACGAACTATCAGCTATTTTTCTACATGTTTATCCGAGTTGTAAAAATAGTTGACACTTTAGTGCTCCAATTACTGATTTTTATTTCATAAAAATTAGCAATTGAGGTGGCCCTTTTGGACAGAAATGATTTCAAGCAAGTAGATCAACTTGTCTATTTTTATCACGAAAAATAGCTGATAATCCGTGTTTCTTTCCGAAGCGATTTACTGAGCATGCTTATTGCTCAATTCTCTTGCATTTACTCAAGCTGCTTACAGGTAAAATGCTAAGAAAAATTATGCTCCGTATACCCTATTCATAAATAAAGGTATACTTAGTAACGGACAAATAATAACTTCCCGATTTGTGACGGCATCTTTTGCCCTGAGCATCCCAACCGCTAGCGGTTCTCTTCGTTGAAAAGATACTTAATCTTTTCTGCAAGCAACACTGCGAGAATGTTAAAAAGCCTCGCCAGCCAAAAGGATTTCTACGTTAGACTCAGAAAAGGGAACCCTTACATCCCTTTTGCTGAGTAGTATCAGAACAAAATCTGCTCGGTCAAAATGTGGAACCTATTGTTTGTCCGTTACTTAGTCTAATTTCAACACATCCAAAAATGCTTTTTGCGGTACTTCTACCGAACCGATCTGACGCATTTTTTTCTTACCCTTTTTCTGCTTTTCTAGTAGCTTACGCTTACGGGTAATATCACCACCGTAGCATTTGGCGGTCACGTCTTTTCGTAGGGCAGAAATTGTTTCTCGCGCTATGATTTTTGCACCAACGGCTGCCTGTATAGCAATCATAAACTGTTGACGTGGCAATAACTCTTTCAAACGTTTACAGATTTTTCGCCCGAAAGCTGCTGCTTTATCTCGGTGTACCAAAGCAGATAAGGCATCCACAGAATCACCGTTCAGTTTGATGTCTAGCTTCACTAAATCCGAGGCACGATAATCAATCGGCGCATAATCGAAAGAGGCATAACCACGCGAAATAGATTTCAAACGATCATAAAAATCAAAAACAATTTCAGCTAGTGGCAAATCAAAGCTCAACTCTACTCGTTCGGTGGTAAGATAGGTTTGCTTCGTCAGTGTCCCGCGTTTCTCCATACACAAGGTCATAATCGAACCAATATATTCGGGCTTAGTGATGATCTGCGCTAGAATATAAGGTTCTTCTACTCGATCCAAAAGCGTTGGGTCTGGTAGGTCAGTAGGCGTTCTGACATCCAGTTCTTCTCCTTTTTTGGTGTAAGCAAAGTAAGATACGTTCGGTACGGTGGTAATAACATCTTGGTCAAATTCCCTAGCCAAGCGTTCCTGAATAATTTCTAGGTGCAACATGCCCAAGAATCCACATCGAAAGCCAAAGCCTAGTGCCGCAGAGGTCTCTGGTTCAAAAACCAAAGAAGCATCATTGAGCTGTAGCTTCTCCAAGCTTTCGCGCAAGCTCTCGTAATCATCATTATCTATGGGGAAAATACCTGCGAAAACCATCGGCTTCACCTCTTCGAAGCCTTGAATAGCTTTAGCTGGATTTTCTGCACTAGTAATTGTATCCCCAACCTTAATTTCCTTGGATTCTTTGATCCCCGTGACAATGTAACCCACATCGCCCGTCAACACCTCTTTTTTGGGCATCATATCCATTTGGAGGATACCCACTTCGTCCGCTACGTAATCATTACCTGTGTTGACGAATTTGATACTTTCTCCTTTTTTAATGCTACCATTCACCACCTTATAATAAGCAATGACCCCGCGATACTGATTGAACATCGAATCAAAAATTAGGGCTTGTAGTGGTGCATCTGCATTGCCTTTGGGCGCAGGAATACGATCAACCGCCGCCGCTAAAATTTCGGGAACTCCCCTACCCGTCTTTCCGCTCGCCAAGATAATTTCGTCGGGATCACAACCAATTAAGTCAATGATTTGGTCGGAAACTTCCTCGATCATTGCCGATTCCATATCCACTTTATTCAAAATGGGAATAATCTCCAAATCGTGTTCAATGGCCAAATATAGATTAGATATGGTCTGCGCCTGTATGCCTTGTGAAGCGTCTACCAACAGTAATGCACCCTCACAGGCAGCGATAGACCGAGACACTTCGTAGGAAAAATCGACGTGTCCTGGGGTATCAATTAAGTTAAAGGTATATGCCTCCCCGTCTGTATGCTGATAGTTCAATTGTATCGCATGACTTTTGATAGTAATCCCACGTTCTCGCTCTAAATCCATATCATCCAATGCCTGATCTTGCATCTCTCGCTCCGATATGGTTTGTGTATATTCCAACAAACGATCCGACAGCGTACTCTTTCCATGGTCGATGTGTGCAATGACACAAAAATTTCTTATATTTCCTTGCTTTTGCTTCATACTGCAAATATACTTCAATTATCGCTGTGCTTGCGTCAAAATAGATTCAATAATTCAAAACAACATACTAGCTAGCATTACTATCCTTCACACTAAACCAAGCACGTACCCTTGTTCCTTGATGTTCAAATATCTCGTCACCACCGTAGATGAGTTCTTTGGTTACGGGCTGATCAATTAGCTTTTCTACTCTATTTAAGGTAACAAGCATTTTTGAGGAAAAAGTTCGATTTGCTTTGATCTCTGTTAGTTGAATCTTTCCAGCTTGTTCTCGCAGTAAATCTACTTCGAGTTGGTTGCTATCTCGATAGAAATAAAATCTAGGCGATTCGCCACTGTGATGATTCATTTTAATGTGTTCAGCGACTACCAAATTCTCAAATAGCGCACCAAATTGATAGTAGTTGATGATATCTTGTGGCGATTTCATGTTGAGCAGATAACACAATAAACCAGTGTCATAGAAATATAGTTTGGGGCTTTTTACAATGCGTTTGCCAAAATTTCTAAAATAGGGCGGTAGGCGAAAAACTAAATAACTTTGCTCCAAGACAGAAAACCAGTTTTGAATGGTAGGCACACTTACCCCAACGGCATTCGCAATTTGGGCGTAGTTCAGTAGCTGAGCGGCATAAGTAGCGCATATTTGCAAAAAACGCTGAAAAGTATTCAGATTACTAGCGGAAATCAATCCACTTACATCGCGTTCGATATAGCTAGATACGTAGCTAGGATAAAAAAGTCGAGCTGGCACACCTGTATCAAATTGAGTGGGATAGAAGCCTTTGAAAATGCTCGTTTCGTAGCTTTCTGGTTTGATCTTGGCACGCATCAATTCCTGAATATCTAGCGGAAACAGTCGAGTGATGCCAACTCTGCCTGCAAGTGATTGGGTAATATTTTTTCTGAGCAAAAAATTCTGTGATCCGGAAAGAATGTATCGACCAGCAGTGCGATCTTCGTCCACGGTGGTTTGCAAGTAAGAAAAAAGTGTAGGCACACGTTGTGCTTCGTCGAAAATGACTTTATCGTCGTATTGTTTCAGGAAACTTCTAGGATCATCTGTAGCGGCTAGCTTTTGGTCAGGATCTTCCAATGAGACATAGCGATAGTCGGGAAACATAGATTTGAGCAAAGTCGTCTTGCCCGCTTGTCTTGGTCCAGTCAAGCTGATGATCGGAAAGTATTGGCATAGCTCCAATATGTGCGTGTGAAGTGATCTTGGAATCTTCATTTTATGCAATCTTAAAGTGAGACTTTAAATTTACATAGAAACAAACCAAGCTTTAAATGGTTGGTGCGATTTTTTCTAGTGCTAATTAGAGCATATTTAGAACTAATCCTAGCGGCATTATCGAGATCGCTCAGCAGATTTCTTCGTATGGAAACACAAATTTTTCAAGGAAAATTTGTGTTTCCGTCCATAAAAAATTTTCAGGCATACTTGTTGCGCGATCTCAGGAAAGTTCTCGAACTTATTTTGAGTATTGTTTCAGACTTCACGCACCCCTAATTTCCATTCTAGTGTGTACAAAGTTCTCAACAATTCCACAGCAACTTATCACCTGATTTTCAGCCAACAACCTATTAATGTGCCATACTTTTCCACCTTTTCCACGACCAATTCACAACTATACTAAAAACAAATCCGATACATTCATCAAACGCTATGGTTTCCACATGCCATGTTAATAATATTTCGGAAACAATTCAAAGTCAGAAGATTAGAACATATGCAAATTGTGAATTAATGCAGGCATAAGTCTGGTAGAAATTCACATTCGCTCACATTTCAACGGTCGATCAATCGAAAAAACTTAAGCTTAATTAGTTTTCCCCTTTTCAGGATGGCGTAATACACGATAAAAAGCGAGAAACTCACAGCAAAAAAAGCGAATATTAATCCACGGAAAAGTTATTATATTACAAGTGAATAAGTACAGAACAGACTGAAAATGAAGCCAAACAACTGTTGATAAAGCTGTGTACAGGCTAGAACAAGTATTTTATTTACAATTTGTCCCTTTTTTTCTCCACAAACTAACAGTCCTAATAATAATAAGGCTTTTTAAAAAATTATTTATTCTAATTATATAATACCACTAAGCCGAAGATTGGTAGGCAGCGGAAACACAAGCATTTGTTTCCAATTCACCCAAGTAGAGCATTCCTAATTCTGGCAATCATTAAAAGCTAGCTTTTGTTTATTCGTTGAGTTGTTGATCTGTTTATTACTTCCCTTAATTTTACTTTTTTTGATCAATAATTACCAGCTAACAAATAAATATAGTAGCATGCCACTATTTTAAATTAGGGCTTGTATGGAGTCTCATTTTTCTTATTAACATCATTTCTGTCCGAAGGGTCTTTTGAAAATGGAATTAAAAACTTCTTACACGCCTATTACTATTACGAATAACGTCTCATTTTTCTTGACACTTGACTCAGATATAGTTCAGATCAATATCCGCAAATTGAGCAACAAGTATGCCCCGTAATTCTCTTCGGACGGAAACACAAATTTCAACTTATTTTTTGGAGAAAAATAAGTTGAAATTTGTGTTTCCGTCCATAAAAAACCTTTGGGCATACTTGTTGCGCGATCTCAAGCACTTTACTAAGTTTCAAAAGTTTAGCAAAGCTATTATTACCATAGAATGGAGTATTTTACCTGTTATTCGCATTACTAAATTAGAAGTACTTGCGATTTAAGCCAACAGCCAACAGCCAACAGCTAAAGGCGAACCCACCTAATTACTCAATACCTCCTTCAAAATAGAATGCGCACTAATCGTTGGAAAGTTCTCTAGGTGTAACTGATAGTAGCGCAACAGTTGATCGACCAATTGATGGCGTTCCACTCGGTTCAATTCAATGGTATGACAGCTTTCTAGTGTACTGTTGAGCAACTGATTCAGAAGCAAACTCTGTCGCTGATTCAAGGCATATTGCTGGGTTTCGTTATCGCTGAACGTCCCTTCTTGTAAATTAAAATAAGGTCTGCTAGCGGTATAATTATCATCTGGTGCAAAGCCTAGAAACTGTGTGAAGTGAGCGAGAAAATACAAATGCACGTTCGCTATGGAAGTTTCACTCTGATCGAGATGTAAGTAAAGCTGCAGGAGAAAATGAAATAAAGCTTCGTTGGATTCGCTTTGCCGAAGGGTTTTTTGCGCCACTTCCGTGATGAACAAACCCACCGAACTTCGATAGATGTTAAAGGGTAATTGCTGATAAGTAAAAGCCGTCTTTAGTTCTTTGATACGATTCAAATCCCTACCTTGTTTGTCGTAGGCTACGATCTCCAAAATAGACATCACCTGCAATAAATTCGCACTGATTTTCGCTTTTTTTGTCCGTACACCCGACACAATGTACTTTTTCAATCCCTGTGCTTCCGTATAGATTTCCACAATCAAACTCGTCTCAGAATACTTGATCGAGCGCAATACAATTCCCCTTGTTTTTAATAGCATTGTTCTGTGATTTATGATTTGGTTACATGGCTTCATGGTTGCATGGCTGCATGGTTTCATTGTTCTTCATGGTTGGCATAAACTAATCACTCATCAATCCATCACTTTTCTCACTCACTGCTCTTTCCCCACTCAAAAAATCTCTACGACTTTGAAGCTTTACGCACCAACTTACGTTACTTTTGCAACGAGTTCGAGAATGATGAGATCATGCGAATAGCTAGTGAAATTCTACATTTTGTAGCAGTATAGGTTTACCAATCTTTTGAAATTCAATAAAGTGCTTGAGATCGCGCAACAGGTATCTATAAAGTTTTTTATGGACGGAAACACAAATTATCAGTTATTTTTCCTGAGAGAAATAACTGATAATTTGTGTTTCCGTCCTAAGAGAATTATTGAGCATACTTGTTGCGCGATTTTTGGACATTGGCCTAAACCATATTCGAGTCAAGTACCAAGGAAAATGAGACCTGTACCGTATTCATTTTCAGAAGTAATGAATCCAAATTCTGGGACTAGCATTTTTATGTCTACCCTTGAAAAAAACGTAAGTTCAGCAGAGCTAAGAATCGGAATTTATTGTTCTTTCATTTCTTAAACGCGAAACAATGAAAGCATTACAAAACGCCTACATCTACGATACCGTCCGGACGCCTAGAGGTAAAGGTAAACATAGCGGCGCACTCTATCAAGTGAAACCCATCGACTTGCTAGTGACGACGCTGCGAGCCATTGCACAGCGTAACAATTTGTCGACCGATCTGGTATCGGATGCAATTATTGGTTGTGTTTCGCCCGTTGGCGATCAAGGCTATAATATTGCCAAGACTGCTTTGTTGTATGCAGGTTGGTCGGATCACATATGTGGTATGCAACTCAATCGCTTTTGCACTTCTGGTTTGGAAGCAGTAAATTTGGCAGCTATGAAAATTGCGACGGGCTACGAAAGTTTGGTCTTGGCAGGAGGTGTAGAAAGCATGAGTCGGGTGCCGCTCCGCAGCGATGGCGGACCTTTAATCAATGATCCCGAAGTCATCAATAAGGTACAGTATTTGCCGCAGGGCGTAGCGGCGGATTTAATTGCTAGCTTGGAAGGATTTAGTCGACAGCAATTGGATGAATACGCACTACAGTCCCATCAGCGTGCGCATTTGGCTTGGCGAGACAATCGTTTTCAGGCTTCCATCATTCCAGTCAAAGATAAAAATGGTATCGTCATATTAGATCGGGATGAACACATTCGCCCAAATACCAATGTAGAGCAGTTGAGCGAGCTGCGTCCTGCTTTTCAACTCGCTGGGGAACTTGGCTACGAAAGCATGGTATTGCAAAAATATCCAGAATTGGCAGCATTGCAGCACTACCATACCGCAGGTAATTCTTCAGGCATGGTAGACGGAGCGGCTTTAATGCTGTTGGGTAATGAAGCAGTGGGTACGTCGAACGATTGGCAAGCACGTGCTCGTATTCGGTCTTATGCCATAGCTGCCGATGAACCTACGATCATGCTGACGGGTACGATTCCCGCTGCCCAAAAAGCACTAGCAAATGCAGGAATGCGCAAAGCAGACATTGATCTTTGGGAATGCAACGAAGCTTTTGCAGCGGCAGCCATCAAATTTCAGCAAGCTATGAATATTGAGGCAGAAAAATTCAATGTCAATGGTGGAGCTATTGCTATGGGGCATCCGCTGGGAGCGACGGGTACGATACTACTAGGGAAACTGCTGGACGAACTAGAAAGGCAAGATTTGCAAACGGGCTTAGTCACGCTTTGTGCAGGTGGTGGTATGGGTGTTGCGACAATTATTGAACGGGTTTGAGTAATGACTTTGCTTATGGCATAGTTATTGCACGGCTTGAATATGGGCAATAGTCGGTCTAGCTGACAAAATGTCAAAATATCGCTTATCTTAGCGTACTTTTGCTATTTGGCGTGAAACATTATGGCTTCGTGTTGTTCCACTTCGAGTATTTAGCCCAACAAATCATTATTTAGCAGACGGTCAAACGCTTTTATATATGTTTGAAGAGATATTTCAATTGCATGGATTTGATGAGGATGCGGAATTTTTGCCGCTGGTTTCGTTAGAGGGAGAGACAGACAAGCAGGACGATGAAAAATATCCTGATGTGTTGCCCGTCTTGGCACTCAAAAATACCGTACTTTTTCCAGGCATTGTCATTCCAATAACAGTAGGTCGGGAACGTTCCATCAAAGCGATCAACAAAGCCTACGGAGAGAATAAAATCATCGCTGTCATTTCTCAAAGAGAAGACGATATTGAAGATCCTGGTTTTGAGGATTTATACGATGTGGGAACGATTGCAAGGATCGTCAAGATACTGCGGATGCCCGATGGAACGATCACAGCGATTTTGCAGGGACGCAAACGTGGGCGACTAGTTGAAATGTTGAGCGATATGCCCTACATGCAAGCCTTGATCGAACCTTTGGACTACATCATGCCCAGCAATTCCTTGGAGTTTGAAGCCATGATTTCTTCTATTTTGGATATGGCGCGCCAAATCATAGAGCTATCTCCCAACATTCCATCGGAGTCGATTATGATGTTGCGCAACATCAATAGTCACGGCTTTCTGCTCAATTTTATTGCTTCCAATCTGGGGAATAAAGTCACCGAAAAACAGCAAATATTAGAGATTAATGATCTGAATGAAAAAGCGACGTTCATTCTAGAAAAAATGGAGAATGAGTTGCGTTTGTTAGAGCTAAAAGACCAGATCGAAACACGGGTGAGGGGCGATATAGAAAAACAGCAGCGCGATTATTACCTCAATCAGCAACTCAAAACGATTCAAGAAGAACTGGGGCAAAATCCTCAAGAAGATGAAGTGCTAGAACTCATCAAAAAATCTAAAAAGAAGAAGTGGGACGAAGACGTCCAAAAGGTATTCGATAAAGAAATTGCAAAAATCCGTCGCCTCAATCCACAGTCGCCCGAATATTCCGTACAGCTCAACTACGTGGAGCTGATGCTGGATTTGCCTTGGAACGAGTACACCAAAGACAATTTTGACCTTAAACGTGTCAAGAAAGTATTGGACAAAGATCACTTTGGGCTAGAAAAAGTCAAAGAGCGTATTTTAGAGCATCTGGCAGTGCTGAAATTGAA
>JBCDKV010000058.1:0-12732 GCA_038746215.1 Bacteroidota bacterium
TCTTTCGGAATGAATCGCCAAGAGGTATTCGTTTTCAATTCCTGATCCATACCGAGTATCAATCTACGCAGCGCAACCATATCGAAAGTCGTAATACTACCCGAATTATTAACATCGGCGGCAATAATCTGATAAGGATCACCGAGCGGATCAATCCCTAATATATGCTTGGAAATCAATACAATATCCAAAGTCGTTACGCCATTTAGTACATCGTCATTTTTGTAGGGCGTGATCGAATAATCCAAACCTGCCGCTAGTCCACCGAACTGGAAATTGCCCGATTTACCAGTGTATTTATAATCTTCCGCATTGCCAGAAATCTGTACTTCTACGCCTTCCAGTGTTTCGTCTTTGTGCGTCAGAATAGTCCCTGCAATCGTGCTACCAATGGTCGGACAATTGTCGGGTACATCATTGCCATGTGGATTTTGCTGTACATTCATAAAGGTCTCACAGAAGGATGTATTGCCTGCTTCGTCTCTTGCCCAGAGCTGCACGTTCACGATCCCCACTTCGCCATCTATACACCTGAATGTACGAGTGGTCGAATCGGGATAGATATTTGGATCAGCAAAGAATAATTCCACTTCCGAACAGAAGTCTTCCGCATAATTTGAAAAATCTTCCGCTCGAATTGTTATTTTTCCATTGACCATCAAATCAGTTGCTAAGCCGTAAAAACAAGTCAGGACGGGGGCTTTGCAATCTTTCACCTCAAAGTCAATGAAGGCTTTGCCCACATTAGAGCAACCATCCGAAGCTTTCAAAACGATTTGGTGATTACCGATTGGATACAAACCTGAAATCTTAAAGTCCTCGCCATCCTGTGCCAGTGTTCCAAAAGGATCATCCGTGATCGTGAATTCATCGGCTGTGCCAACAAAGGCGATCAGTTCGTACTGAATATCAATATTCGGGCTACAAAGATCACTGACCGCAAATTTAAGATCAACTTGTCCCGTGCAAATACCACCTTCGCCTGGATCGGTATCGCCGCCACAGAATGGACCACTTTGCGTCACATCTATTACAGGTGCAGTGATGTCGTTGATTTTTATGATCTGACGGTACAAGATATTGCCATAAGCTTGTGCGCTCACATAATGTTCTTCAATGTTCGTAAATTGAGAAATGGCTGGATAGGTGGCAATATTCTGATAAGCAAAATCTGCGTAATCTATCACTACAAAATCTGCGTCAAAATCTAATTCGGTCACATCGTAGGGATCGGTACTTTCTGCCTCATCAAAATCGCGGATTCGATCCAATTGGCTACTAGAAAAAGGAATACGGATCGGTGCAAATCTAGTTAAACGATCATCTTCGGTTAGGTAAATATAATCCTCATCTCCGTCTTCATTACCATCATCCAAATCATTCAATCCATCGGGTTCTGCGATGTCCAAACCGTTAACCAACTGATCCTGATAGCGCAGTGTGACGGTGTAGAAAGGATCGAGAATAATTTCCTGCGGACGCTCCACCACGGCAATCTCTGTATTGTTGGGATTCCAAGTACACCAATTAATAAGGTGGTATTCTCTAACGATTTTAGAGCAAGCACCTTCGGTATCAAACATTTCTTCATTCACTTCTAGTCCCCAAAAATCACAGCCTTGATTATCCAAAATATCGTCAATCGAACTAGTTCCTGGAATACCCGTTTCATCTTCGCAGAAGACTTCAATATCCATTGGGAAGTTCATCGTCCAATCGCTCTTGTTCTTCAAAGTAATCGTAGCGATACTCGGTGCAGAGACATTCCCACAGGCATCTATGGCTTGGTAATAAATCAGAATGACACCCTGTCGGCAAGTTTCGTCGTAGTTGGAAACATCCACAAGATCTACGATGAAAGTAGCATTATCGCAATTGTCATTCACGACTTCTATATAGGCAACGCTATCTGCATCTGCAAAAGCATCACTCGAGTTGAAAAGCTCTTGTAAAGCAAGGTTGGGATCGTCTGCAAAGGCAGCAAAAATGATGTTTTTAGCGGCATGATCGTCGCAGTGGAACATGATGTCTTTGTCTTCTACGATGGGCGGCAACTTATCTTGTAGTTCCACTTCTACCATACAGAAATTAGAATTACCAGAACCATCTTCTACTCTGAAAACAACCGTGACCGTACCCGTGCAATCTATCAAATCCGCCTGTGTGAACGTTACCGTAGGCTGGAAAACATCCTGATCGCCTTCAAAGAAGAAATCAAAATTTTCGTCAAATAAAAACTCCCCGATTTCATCCATACGCGCTACCGAATAGCTCAATTGCCCACAATTATCGTAAGAACCATCATCAAAAGCTTCGGCAGGCACAACTACTTCGCAATTGATACCCATAGAAACTGTTCGGAAAGATTCACAAATCGCGACGGGCGGAATATTGTCCTCTAAAATCGCTACAAAAGGTCCAAAAGTCTCACCATTCCAGCATTCATCAACTACCCTGACCGTGAAGAAAAACTCTTCGCCTATCGTTACATTTGGAATTAAGAACGTACCATCAACTAGTTCGGCTCGTACTTCGGGAATTTCGTCATTGAAAAAGTCAATGAACACCTCAAACTCATCGGAGCAATCGTCCTGAATATCCAACTGAATCAAAGCATCAGCAACGCAGTCAGCATAAGGACTGCCCGTTCCTGTAATGCCCAAAAACTCGACCTGTGGTGGCGCAACGTCACCTACTTTGAGGACTTGTGGCACTAGGTCAATGATCTCTAAATGTCCATCGCAGAAGTTGAAAACTGTCCATTCGCGGAAAATTTTAAAGGCTTCTTCACAGACTTGTACTGGATTAGAATCCAACCAATCAATCGCATAGCCGCAAGCACCATCTTCTGGGAAAACGGGTACTTCATCGCCACTCGCATCGGTGAAATAAGTATCTTCCAGATTACCGAACAGGCTAAAATCGCCATTCAAATCGAGTGGTGTTGGATCATAGACGGGGATGTAAGTCGCAAATTCCGCAAACTCATCGGGATCGCTCGCCCAAAGGTTGTAAATATCAATAGGATCGGTGCTGATACCACAGGGCAACTCAACTTCTACTAAGGGAAAAACAATATCTGGTTGCGCCACGCATACCCGCTGAATCGCTAGATTGGATTCATTTCCACAATCATCTACCGCTAGTACTCTCCTGAAATAGCAGCGAAAAATGGCGGGTGTACCACCCGTACCGTTGGGGTCTTCTACTTCTACTGCCATCAATGCCCAAAGTGGGTCTTGCGAAACTGGAATTTCGGGTGTACTAGGATCATTATCGTGATCGAAAGTGCCGTAAGGATCAAATTGGTCGGTTGTACAATCTAGTTCTACCACCTGCCATTCGCTGACCTCCAAAGTCGCGGCACAATTTTCAGTCACGTCGAACACATCATTCACAGGATCAATGGTGAAAGACAGATCATACATATTCGTCATACCACTCACCCCCATTGGTTGCAAATTGATCGTCGTTCCTGTACCATTTGTTGTGCTGTTGTTGAGTCGATCCAATAAATTATCGGTGTCGTAGTAGCATGGAATCACATAATCATCCAGTACATTACCTTCTATGACAGGATCAACGCGATCTTCGATGACGATATGCCCGATACAAGCAGATGGTAATTCTTGTTCTTCGCCGCAGGTAATCGTATAGGTACGCTCTACCAGTACACTTAGACGAGTACCACAAGGAACGCCCGAAAAATCCACGATGGGATAGCCTTCCGATGTCATTCCTATGACTGCTGGATCAGTAAAATCATCTCTGTTGGGATCAATAAAACTAATATCGTAGCTGTAATTAGGTGACATACAGGCATCTTCCAAAATCATATCTGGTGTTAGCGGAACAACACAATCGCCTGATAAAGAGACTTCTAAATCTCGGTTGCAGGTCAATGGTATTGGTAGCGTCCGAATAACCGTCGTGGCTTCTTGATCGGGAAACTGTGGACTTGTGAAAGAAACGACGGTCGTTCCGACGGGCGCATTCACTAGAATGGTAGTACTGCTAATCGGTGTAATGGTAGCGATTGGGCAGTCCGTCGAAATGATTAGTTCATTCCCCTCACAATCAGAATAGAGCGGAATATCTACGGAAACACCTACCAATCCGTCGGGAGCGCATACATCATCAGCAGAAGTGATTCGCTCGCTTGTTCCTGCTGCAGGAAAGCTGTAGCCTTCTCTATTGGCGCAACGAGCCAAAAATGTCCAGCCCGATCCTGCCACGCCATCGTTGTTGCGGTCAAATACAAAAGTGATACAGCCACTCGTATTCTCGCAACTCGCAGCCACCCAACCACCACCGGGCGCATTAGAGATAGATGCCCCGTGACCTTCTCCACCGAGTGCAGTGGTAATATGGATTTCCTCCCCCACTAGCATACCGTCGTAGGCAAGCATTCGATCTCCTGCCGCTACATTGAACTCATTAAATTCGATGAATATAACTTGTGTGGCAGGGTCTTCGGGACAGATCGAAAATATCTCATTCTCTGGCACATCACTTCCATCTTCTACATATTTACTACCTGCGCCTCCGTCATCGAAAAACAGCTCATTGCAAGCTGTGAACGTTGTTTGTGCGAGCATCATTTGATACATGAACAGTAGGACAATCGCCAGAAATAGATGTTTGATAAAATCCACTTTTTGATGCTGCTCTAATCGGTAGAACAGCGTATAGTCTTTTTTTGAATTCGTTGAAGCCAATGGCTTGAGCTTTTCCTTCAGAAAACTTGTAAATCTTAACCTTCTCATGTTGTGTGATAGCATTTTATGCGAAGTCTATTCGCGTGTCTTTAAAACCTTAATTTGTGACATAGATTATCTAGCACAATTTGAAACCATCAAACTGCAAATACTAGAAAATCCATTTGTGAAATACATGTGATTACATTGTTAAGTACAATGCAAAATCGAATACCAAAACCGAAAAGATTTGGAAAAATGCACCACAACAGACCACAAGCTATTGCCTGTTTGCACGCTGACATATAGTAAGACTACGCTAACACAACACACTGTCTATCAGTATATTAAATAGCAAAAGTCTCACCTATACAGATCGCAAAAAGACCAAGCGATATGTCGGTTGAAAACTATTTTAAATATGCTTAGACAGGGTCTATCACAGCACATTTAACCAAACTTGATAATTAATGAAAGTAAAAAAGTGGAAAGTAATTTAAAACAAGAGTATTTTCTGTAGTACACTGCAAATATATATCGTATTTGAATAATATCAAAGTATTTTTTCGAATTAATTTATTTTTTATTTCAAAAATAGGCAAATGCGAAGTTTTGACAAGTATGTAGCGTAAACGCTAGCAAACCCCTTTCAGGCAGCAATAAGCTTTCACCGAGCAGTGACACGGCATATCAAAAAATGAACTAATTTTGCGCTCCAATTTGAAAAAGAAATAAACATGAAACACAAGCTGATTACAAATTACGAGAGTAGCAAAAGCTATATTCATATGCTACTACAATCTTCTATCTTCCATATTCGATATGCGCTGATTATCCTTTGCGCACTTTCCTGCCAACAACCCAATTCCACTGCCCAATCCCACGAATACACCAACGAACTCATACATGAGAGCAGTCCTTATTTACTGCAACACGCACAAAATCCCGTCAATTGGTATCCTTGGGGCGAAAAAGCACTACAAAAAGCAAAAGACGAAAACAAACTACTGGTCATCAGCGTAGGCTATGCGGCTTGTCATTGGTGTCATGTGATGGAACACGAATCTTTTGAAGACACAACGGTCGCTAATTTAATGAATCAACACTTCGTTGCCATCAAAGTAGATCGAGAAGAGCGTCCAGATATTGACAATGTATATATGAGTGCTTGCCATTTGGCAACCAATAAAAATTGTGGCTGGCCACTGAATGCTTTTGCCCTACCTGACGGGCGACCCGTTTGGGCAGGTACTTATTTTCCTAAAAAAGAATGGATGAAAGTGCTGGAATACTTTTTGGACATTTACCAAAAAGAGCCAGACAAATTAGCCACTTATGCGGAGCAACTCACGGAAGGTATTCAAAATGTAGATCAAGTCGCTATTAGTGGGGAAGCGGTCGAGTTTACAAGTAATCAATTAGCAAGCTGGACGGAAACATTCGTAGCAAGTATTGATAAAAAGAAAGGAGGACGAAAAGGTGCGCCTAAATTTCCGATGCCTAACAATTACGAATATCTTTTACAATACGCCTATCAGCAGCAGGACGAAGGTGCAAAGCAAGCCACGCTGACTACGCTGGACAATATGGCATTTGGAGGAATTTACGATCATTTGGGGGGCGGTTTCGCGCGATACTCCACCGATGCAAATTGGAAAGTGCCACACTTTGAAAAAATGCTGTACGACAATGGACAATTGGTAAGTCTGTACGCACAAGCCTATCAATGGACGAAATCGCCGCTCTATCGGCAAGTCATCACAGAGACGCTGGATTTCGTAGCACGAGAATTGACAGATACCAAGGGCGGATTCTATTCTTCCTTAGATGCCGACAGTGAAGGGGAGGAAGGGAAATTCTACGTTTGGACTGCTGAAGAACTAGCTGCTGTCCTAGAAGACGAGGCACAATTGGCACTTTTTGAAGCTTACTACGAAGTGAAAAAAGACGGGAACTGGGAGGCAACCAATGTCCTGCATAGGAAGCAGTCTTTAGCGGAAGTTGCGGCGGAATTCGGACTCAGCGAAACGGCAGCACAAGCACAGCTAGACGAAGCTAGAGCAAAATTATTGGAGGCAAGGGCAATGCGCGTTCGACCCGGCACAGACGATAAAATTCTCACGGCTTGGAATGCGCTGATGCTCAAAGGCTATGTGGATGCTTATAAAGCTTTGGGCGAGGCAGCTTATTTAGAAACTGCGCTAAAAAACGCCAATTTTCTACTGAGCAATATGCTACAAGCCGACCACCGACTTTATCGCAACCACAAAGATGGTAAATCAGTCATCAACGCTTTTTTGGATGATTACGCGCTCCTTGCTCAAGCTTTTGCTAGCCTTTACGAAGTGACCTTTGATGAAAAGTGGCTCTACCAAGCTAAAGATTTGACCAAATATGCGCTTGCCAATTTTTACGACGAAACCACTGGCTTTTTTAACTATACTTCTAAACTCGATCCACCTCTGATCGCTAGAAAAATCGAGACCAGTGACAATGTCATTCCCGCCTCCAATTCAGTGATGGCGCGCAACCTACATTTGCTGGGTTTGTACCTCTACGAAGAAAGCTATCTCGAAAAAGCCGAACAGATGCTATCGAATATATCTGCCACCATTGAAGAAGCCCAAAATCCTAGCTTCTACTCCAATTGGTTGCAACTGTATTTGGATATGCTACAAGAACCGTATGAGATTGCGGTAGTTGGAAAAGACTATCAATCTTTGCAACAAGAGATGTTGACTTACTACCTGCCCAATGCTATTCTGCTGGGTGGCGAGACCGAAGGGACGTTGGAATTATTGGAAAGTAAACTGCAAGAAGGAGAGACTTATATCTACGTCTGTCAAAACAAAGTTTGTAAATTTCCAGTGCAAAATGTTAGTGAAGCGTTAAAATTGATAAATCCATAAAAAAATATAAAGTGCGGGCAACTAATTCAGTTTTTTTGCGATTATTACAGTAGAACTTTTCGACCAAATGTAACAATCCATCCAAACTGAGGCCATTTCGGCTCCTTTCAAATCCAATCTTACTCCGATGGCTGATATGTAGTCCTGATTTGACTTTGACTTTAGGGTTTCGTCAAACTGCATCCTGCCACGGCCCGTACTATTAATTACCATTTTCCGACTATTGTGGGGACAGCGAAAAAGTAAGAAGATGAATATTTTATACTTTTTTCTGTTCTCGCATGGCGGATTAGCACTACACTTCGCTTTCCAATCGTACAATTTTATACCTAATGCGAATAACGGGTAAAATACTCCATTTTGTGGCAGCAACAGCTTTGCTAAACTTTTGAAAATTAGTAAAGTGTTTGAGATCGCGCAACAAGTATGCTCAATTTGCGGACATTGACCTGAACTGTATTGAGCTAGATGTCAAGAAAAATAAGATCTGTACAGTCGTTATTCGCATACCTAATAGAACATATCAGCACTAATTTCCATGAGTCAACCAGCTTATGCCGTCATTGATTTAGGTACCAATACCTTTCATTTACTCATTGCACAAGTTCAAGAAAGCGGCTTCAAAACCCTTTATCGCGAACGCCTCTTCGTGAAATTAGGGGCAGAAGGTGTAGAGACCCTAGGGCAAGCTTCTTTCGAGCGCGGGGTATCCGCTATGCAGCACTTTTCGACCATCATTCAGCAGTTTCAGGTGGAAGCAGTACGGGCGATTGGTACGGCAGCTTTGCGAGCGGCAAGTAATGGATCAGCTTTTTTAGACCGAGTGAAAGCAGCCGCTGATATTGAAGTACAAATCATTTCGGGCGAAGAGGAAGCACGACTCATTCATCAAGGTGTTGGTCTTGCTATCCCAATTCATCCGAACGAGCGCGTCCTGATTATGGACATCGGTGGTGGCAGTGTAGAATTCATCATTGCGGATCAAGCGCAAGTGTCTTGGGCAGAAAGTTTTCCGGTAGGCGTTGCGGTATTGTTCAAGCAGTTTCATCAGCGCGACCCAATTGCGCAAAACGAAATACAAGCCCTACAAAATTATCTACGAACACAGTTCCACTCGTTAGACACTGCTTTGGCGCGTTTTCCTGTCGATAAAATGATTGGTGCATCGGGTACATTCGATGTGTTGGAAGATAATTTTCCCAAAATAGAAGCACAATCAACTTTCAGCACGATTGCCCTTACGAATTATGCTGCTTTCCAATCCAAAGTCGTGCAAAGTACACAAGCAGAGCGATTGCAGATGCCCAAAATCCCACAAGAACGAGCCGATTTGATTGTGGTCGCCTTGCTATTGCTAGAAGTTGTACTAGAAAAATTGAAGATCGAGCAATTGAGTGTGTCACATTTTGCAATGAAGGAAGGGATACTGAGGGAAATGATGGCTAAGTAGTAGAATTGTAAAATTATGTGCTACTCCAATTTTTAGTCATCACCATTAGGTTTTGAAGTGTTCATGCTATGAACAATTAGCGTTTATTTAGACTTTGGCTTTCGAGTCGAAACTTAACAGCGCAAACCAACAGCAAAAAATTCCTTATTGCATCATGGAGATCCTAACAGCAAGAAAAAAAGAACCCATCGTTAAGCCAAGCATTGCAGCGAAGCCGCCCATTCATCAGGCAGTGAAAATTTGGCTCCTCATTGGTCTAGTGATGGTCTTTATCCAAGTTGTCGTGGGTGGCGTCACGCGTTTGACGGATTCTGGACTCTCTATTACCGAATGGGCCGTTATACAAGGAACGTTGCCTCCGATGAATCAAGTGGAGTGGGAAGAAGCCTTTGAACTGTACAAGGTAGCTGCCAAAAAGCAGTACGAGTCTTTGCACGCCGATATGACACTTTCCGAGTTCAAAGTGATTTTCTTTTGGGAGTACATCCACCGACTGTGGGCAAGGACAATGGGCTTTGTTTTCCTCTTTCCATTCGCTTTCTTCGTCTTCAAAGGCTGGCTGCCCAAGTGGCTCATGAAGCACTTGGGCGTCGTGGTTTTGCTAGCAGCAGGCGCAGCGACCTTCGGCTGGATTATGGTGGCCAGTGGTCTGAATGAAGATAATCGAACTTGGGTAAGTGCCTACAAACTAGTTATCCACCTGTCCATTGCGACTGCCGTGTTTGCTACGCTGTTTTGGACCTACTTGAAAACGGTTCAACCCGAAACCAAGGATAGCTACTTCCCAAAGCTCAGAAAAATGGCGAAAGGGGTCACTGCCTTGCTAGTCGTTCAGATTATTTTTGGAGGATTGATGGCGGGTATGAAAGCAGGCTTAATTCATCCTTATTTTCCTTGGTTTGTGGAAGGTGATCGTTTAGTTGGTGCACTGCAATCGGGCAATACAGATTTGATCAATTACGAATCCTCTGCCGCTGTGAAAGCAAGCGTCCAGATTGTGCATCGCGGAACGGCTTACTTGTTGGTAGCAGTGATGATACTGTATTTCATCAAATTAATTAAAGCCCCTATCTCCCGACAGTTGAAAAGCGGGGCTTATGCCATGATTATATTAATCGGCTTGCAGTTCCTGCTAGGCGTTTTGACGGTAATTAATAGTTTTGGGAGCATTCCCATCGGCTACGGTGTTCTACACCAAGGGACAGCTTTGTTGCTGCTAATTAGCATGTTATACATCATTTATCAACTAAAATCTCCTAATGTGAGTAAGTCTGTGGAAAACTAAACTTATTTTTGTAATCTGCTAGAGGTTTATCATCAAATTAATTAATCCGCTGTAAACCAGCGCATTACAGTTTTTCTGATGATTTAGGATGAAAATGCGCCTTGTGGATAATTGTTAGTAAGTTTGTTGAAAACTGATATTTCCACAGGTTTTCCACTTGAATAGCAGCGACTTATAGTGAGATTCATTGTTAACACTATAAACGATATAGCATTAAATTCCTATCGCACAATATTTTCTTTGCAAGACTTATTAAGAGCATGTTTGGAGCACTATTTTCCTATAGATCAACATTTTATGAACCTGACTGCATGAAAAATAAACTCCGTATCCAGATATGCAGCTAATTTTTCACCTTGTCAGAACCACAAACTGCTGATTTCTAGTTCAATCCTGCTCCAAACAAGCTCTTAGAAGGCAATGAAATTGCTTTTAATGATTGATTCCGAAAAATCATAGAAGACAATCTCAATGCTATGGCAATCGCAAGAAAGCTAGACTTTGTTTATTCGTTGAATTGTTGATCTGTTTATTGCACAGATTCCCTTGATTTTGCTTTTCTAGTCAATGATTATCAGTTAAACAAATAAACATATCAACATCATAAACAGAAAAAATTTTCTTGCGATTGCCTTGATCTCAATGCCGTCCAAAAGGCAAATCGACTTTTTCTTCCTATGAGCCTGTTCTCTACCGAAAGACCGATAGACAAGCTTTAAACCTACACTACTGAACATTTTTAATTTTTAACACATAGTCACATAGAAACACATAGGGCTACCATTCTAAGGTTGTAAACGCCTACTGATCGGTAAGCCCTAAGGATTGCCGAGCAGCTAGCAACAGTAGGCTTGCCAATCCTTAGGGCTTACCGATCCAGTGGGTTCAAATCCTAATCTTAGAAGAGTAGCCACACATAGATATTATGACCTAATTTTCAGTAAGTTACCTTAATTTTCTTAGTGCCTTAGTGGTTTGTTTTGCCCTAATGCCCAGTAGTCTACTCTTAATTAGTAGTAGGATTCAGATAAGTTTTTCTCAATTGTGCGATGACTAATTTAATTAAATCATTCATCTCTTCTACTTGCAAATCTTCGGTAAAAAGAAATTCAAATTCGTCTTCTAAAGCTAGCGACAAAAACAGCATATCTGTGTCGTCAAAGCCCAAATCTTCTTTAAATACGGTTTCGGTATGTAATAAATAGGCGGGTATTTGAAACTCTTCGGTAATGGTATACTTAATTCTGTGTTCCACGCGGGAAGATAAAGCATTCATATTGATTCGGATGATTTTTAATTGATAGTATCCATCGGTAAGAGCTTGTTTGGAGTAGGATCGAACTGTAAATCAAGAGTTTACGGTTTTGACGAAGCAAATAATAGCAACTTTATCGAGATAAACGAGCGATTATTTTCAAAGTCAAGTTCGGAAAATATTGGTTTACAGGAAGATAGTACTCCAAACATGCTCTAAGTTTTAGCGCAGCAAAATCATAATTTACGGTCTTCCTAGCAGCACACTATTTTGGAACTGAAAAGAATTATGCGCCATTCTCCAATAAATTGACCGATGGACTTTCGCTAATTTGTACATATAGTAAACGGAAAAGTTTGGTAAATCGCCTTCTAAAGTGGTTTTTTCCCTAATTTCGCGCCAAATAATCTAGACTCTAAAAATGAAGTCTATCATTGAAGGTTTGTAGATGACTATTTACTGACTTCTAAGAGCTTCTTTGGAGTAGGATTGAACTGTAAATCAGTAGTTTACTGTTCTGGCGAAGAAAATAATGGGACTTTATCAGGATGAACGAGCGATCCTTCAGGTAAATATTCAGTGAATATTTAAGCGAGAGAACCGCTTCGCGGAGGGTTTAGCAGCGATTATTTTCAAAGTCAGCTTCGTAAAATATTGGTTTACAGGAAGATAGTACTCCAAACATGCTCTAAAGCGCAAAAACGAAAAAGATGAGCCAGAATCAGCAGGAATATGTGATACAGAATGATGAGATCACCTTGAAAGACCTTATTCTTAAATTCCAAGAATATTTTTTAGAGATTCTACGCAACTGGTGGGTGATTGGTATTGCAATGGTCATTATGGCTGCTATCATGTATATAAGAGCAAGACTTACGCCTCCCTCTTACACCTCCCAAGTTACCTTTATGGTATCAGGTGGCGGTGGGCAAAATGCTGCGGCTAACCCAGTGGCTAGCTTATTAGGACAACTTGGCGGCGGTGGTGGTGCTGGTGGTGGCGCAAATCCTTTTAAAGTCATGCAACTCTCCAAATCTAGGAAAATCCTGAGCAAAGTATTGTTCCACAGCGTGGAAGTGATGGGGAAAGAAGATTACATCGCTAATCATTTGATAGAACACTATGATTACAGAGAA
>JBCDKV010000059.1:0-12731 GCA_038746215.1 Bacteroidota bacterium
CCTACATCGTCCGTATGCCCTTCGATGTTGACGGTCAGATTTGGATAGCGGTTGAGGACTTCGGCTACGTTTCTTAGTATGATGTAAGACTGACTTTTGAGGACAGCACTCGCGACTTCAAACTGGATAGATTGTGCGGCGTCCGCCAGTATGCTTTGGTCTGCCGCTTCGATTTTCACTTCTCTAGGTCTTCTAGGTTCATCGTAATCATCATAACCATAATCTTCCTCTGACGCCGTTTCGTAATCAGTTGTAGCAGGGTCAGACGTCTCGCTTGTAAATGATTGAATGTCTTCTTCTTGTAAGTCTGGACAACCCTTGTTTTCAGTCGTCCCAGCTTGTTCAGGGCAGTCATCGGAGGCATCATCTATGCCATCACCATCCGAGTCGGGGCAGCCATCCATCGTGCCAAATGAATCAGGACAACGATCTTCCGAATCTATTACACCATCTTCATCCGAATCTGGACAACCTTTGGTGGCGATACTACCTCTTGCGTTGGGACAAGCATCATTTTCATCCAAAACACCATCGCCGTCGCTATCCCCACTGGGGCAACCATTTGAAGCGAGTGTACCTTTGTCGTTGGGGCAAGCATCGTCCTTATCGGGTATGCGGTCGCCGTCTGCATCGGGGCAACCTTTCGCCGAACCTGCGATGTCAGGGCATTCATCCTCCAAATCCGCCCAGCCATCGGTATCTGAATCAGGGCAACCGTCCGTGTTGCTTCTACCCGCATCATCAGGACATTTATCTTCACTATCTGGTATGCCATCCTCGTCGCTATCTGGGCAACCCAGCATAGATTCTGGCCCGTAAAGTTTGGGGCAAGCATCAGCAATATCGGTGATGCCATCGCCATCAGAATCGGGACAACCTGCCAAATCTTTTGTACCAATTTCTTCGGGACACTGATCAATATCATCTGGCACGCCATCACCGTCTGCGTCCATTTTTGTTTTACCCAAACGATAAGTGTAGCCAATTCCAACTTGCGCATTATTCTTAAAATCTTGGGTCAGTCCGTAGCGATATTCGGCTTGTATATTTAGGAAAGAGTTTGGGGCAAGCCTCAGATTAACACCAATGCCACCTGGAATTTGCACATTATTGGATTCAAAATTATCAACAACGATGCCACCACCACCAAATATGTACGGACTCACTTTAGCATCGTACTCCGAGAAGTGAAATTGCAGCAAGCCGTCCAGACTAACAAAGTTGACATTGTTTCTGCTTTCTGGCAGGTGATTAACGCCCAGTTTGAAAGGAATACCAAAGCTTAAGCGGGGCGTGATGTGTTTGCTAAAAAAGGCTTCGATACCATTCGTGAAGCGCAGGGAATCTACCGCATTCGGATAGCCATAGTTGATGACTAATACTTTTGCTCCGATGTTGCTGGGTAGTGGTTGTTTTTGGGCGTGAGTGGTAGTGCTTATTGCGATGAAAATAGTAATAAAAAGGTAGACGACTGAAAATTTCATGTTGTATGTGTTAAGTAATATCTCAATTTATTCAGTAGGCGCGTACGAAGTTTTGAGCAATGCTCGAAAGCAATCCAAGTAAAGTTCTTGAGATCGTACACCCCTATTTATTAATTAGGAATGGACGAAGTCTTTGATGATGCCTGAGAAAAATTTTAGTAAAGCTCTTGAGATCGCGCAACAAGTATGCTCAATTATCTTGCATTGACTCAGGCTGTTTTCTGTTAACGAAACTGAGACTTCATACAGCCCTAATTACAGAACAAAAGAGAAGCAGCTTACATAGCTACAATAGCGGCTTTTCTTAGTGTTTCTAAGTGTCCTTAGTGTTTCAATTTGTGTTTTGTCCAGTAGTGTAGAAAAACATCCTACACAACCTATAATCGTATGTACGTCAGCGTTTTATAAGCGTTTTGTGCTTTACAAATGCAACCAATCGTAAAACGTTTCTCGTTCACTTGCAACCAAAAAACAAGTTTTAGCAACCAAAACAAAAGCTTTCCTAGGTCTTTCCCTGCATCTTTGCATCAACGTTTTTCAAAAGGAAAACACACTATAATTTCTAGCGTGAAAGCTCATTATTTAAGTCATCACAAAGCTTTCACCAAACATTCATTTTATAAAAAACCTATTATGAAAACATTTTCAGTAATCCTTTTCCTATCTGCATTATTTACGATCAGTATCAATGCGCAAGACATTGCTGTATTAACCGACCAGCAAGCAACAGTATCTTTGAAACAAGAAAAGCAGTTCGATGAAAAAGCTGCATTTATTCCAAATGTCGAAGTTCGTGCTTCTTTCAATGGTAGCTTGTTGGACTTAGCTCAATTTTTCGAAGACCACTTGATTTATCCCGGAATTGGTAGAGCCAACCTGATTGAAGGAATAGTATTGGTTGAATTTACCGTTGCGGCAGATGGTAGCATTGAAAATGCCAAAGTTGTTAGAGGGCTTGGTCAAGGACTTGGCTTCGATGAAGAAGCCCTCCGATTGGTCAATATGATGCCCAAATGGACGCCTGCTCAACAAGGTACACGCACCGTAGCAACTAAATTGAGAATTCCGATTGCTTTTGTGCTTTAGCATTCAATAAGCCAGAAATCAAATGAATGTCTTGGTTGGATGTCAGTATATTCTGACATCCCTCCTGATATTTTAAATTTTTGGCGTTTGAGGACGACTATTTTCTCTCCACAAAATTCTCCGGTGAGCCTTCTCACTTTGGAAAGTTGAGGTTACCTATTATCCAGTAACTTCTCGTTGCCATATAAATTTTCACAGGATTTAAGCAAAATATATCCAGTAATGGGAAATTACTGGACAAAGTCCGATTCCATAGTGAGAATTGCTGTGTACACACTTATTCAAATCATAAAAAACGAAAAATGAATAGTTTACAAGGAAAATCTTTCACTAATCCACTCAACAAGGACACCATCACCTTTATAGAAACCATAAAAGAGACCAATAATGAAAGGTCTGTACTTGATATAATACTCTTTCCATGTGGAGGTGTACCCATGCACTACCATACCGAATTCGAGGAGTCTTTTGAGGTAATAGCAGGAGAATTGATGGTGCAAGTAGGAAAAGAAAAAATAAAACTGACGGCAGGCGAAAGTATAACTGCTAAAAGAGGGGTACCACACCGATTCTATTCTGAATCTGATGAACCAACCACTTTTCGAGGAATCGTGAGTCCTGGGCACGAGGGTTTTGAATATTTCCTACCAATTCTTTATGGATTATCTAGTGATGGATTAGTCAACAAGAACAGTACCCCCAAAAGTTTTCGCCATTTGGCTATTATGACTACAATGGCAGGTACTTGATTTATGGGTCCGCTTTCGCTATTAGAACGGGTTTTTGCTTTGATCGCCAAGACCAAAAAATCTAGACAAATTCAAGCAGCACTAATTGAAAAGTATTGTAGCTGACCACCAGCAGGTGTAGCATTGATAGTGGGTGCTTTTCCTTTACCACAGCGCAAGCACTTGACATCCTTATAGAATTGTTTTGTCGACTGGCTACCCTCCTCCGTTTGGTTGGTGTTTGGAGCGTCGCTCAGTCTTAGAGCATGTTTGGAGCACTATTTTCCTATAAACCAACATTTTACGAACCTGACTGCATGAAAAATAAACTCCGTATCCAGATATGCAATTAATTTTTCACATTGTCAGAACCACAAACTGCTGATTTCTAGTTCAATTCTACTCCAAACATGCTCTTACAAAAAAGCTGCTACCACTGATGTATGATCGTAAGATGAATATTCATCTAATTGATCTCAAAAATCCTTCTCCTTCCTATAAAAACCCTTCTTTCAACAAGAAAGTATTTCAGTTTCAGACACATTATTTAATACACAATTCACTTACATGAGAACGATTTTACGAATTTCAGGACTTATCCTTTGCAATTTTTTATGTAGCTTAACAACAGATGCCCAAATCATCCATGTCAACCAAGCAGTTGTAGGCGGTACAGGCGATGGGAGTTCATGGACGAATGCTTTTAGCAACTTACAAGATGCACTCAGTAATACAACAGTCTCTACTACAGAAATCTGGGTAGCACAAGGAACTTATTATCCCGATGAAGGAGTAGGGCAAACTAACGACAACCGTTTTGCTGCTTTTGTCATGCAAAATGACTTGGGTATTTATGGCGGGTTTGATGGCACAGAAATTATTCGATCGGAGCGTGATTTTGTCAACAATATCACTATTTTGAGTGGCGATATAGATCAAAATGACAATTCAGGCGGAGATAATCTTGGTAATAGTTATACGATAGTAGAAAATAATGGCAATGGATTAAATGGAACTGCCATTATTGATGGTTTTACGCTCACTGCTGCCAATTCTAACAATGGCGCATTCGGAACCACTAGAAATGGTGGTGGAATGTATAATGCTGGTACATCTCCAACTGTATCTAATTGTATTTTTGACGGTAATGAAGCCAATAATGGTGGCGGCATATTTATCACGAATTCTTTTATGAATATCACGAATTGCACGTTCATTAATAATTTAGGCAGAGTAGATGGCGGTGGAATATTTTGTAATGCCGTTTCTACTATTGACAAGTGTCTATTTCGGAATAATACGGGAATCAATGGTGGTGGTGGAATATTCAATTTTACAAATGCTGCACCAAGCATCACCAACTGTGTTTTTGATAAAAACAAATCAAATCTTGGAGGAGGAATCCGCAATCTTTCGTCCTCCCCAAATATTATAAATTGTACGATCAGTCAAAATAATTTAGATGGTTCTTTTTCAGGCATAGCCAATACCAGTGGTGCTACTCCAACAATCAGGAACTGTGTCGTTTGGAACAATGGAATTTTCAATGATGCAGGAAGTATTCCTACAGTTAGCAACAGTATTGTTTTAGGTGGTGCTGCGGGTGTCGGTAATAAAGAAATCGACCCACTTTTTGTAGATGCTGCCAATGGTGATTTACGTTTACAGGCTTGTTCGCCTGCCATTGATATGGGCGATAATAGTGCCAATAGTACAAGCGAAGATTTCGATGGGAACACGCGTGTCTTTAATACGACGATTGATATGGGAGCGTATGAATTTCAAGGAACGTCAAGCAACTTGATGCTCGCGAGTAGTGTGCAATCGGTAACATTGCCACAGACCATTAACACCACTTACATCGCTGATTGTGATAATTTGATTGCTACCATTGTGAAATCAGGAGCAAGTCAAATTAGTGGTGATGTAACTGCCAGTATATTCATAGATGGTTCGGTGCAGCAATTTAACGGTATTCCTTACGTGCAAAGACACTACGAAATCAATCCTACTAGCAATGCGGCAACTGCAACGGGCACAATTACGCTTTACTTCACCCAAGCAGAATTTGATGCTTTCAATGCAGACGGAGCAAGTATCCTAGATTTACCAGCATCGGCGGGCGATGCTACGGGTAAAGCTAATTTACGCATCACAAAATTCAATGGTGCTTCCGCTGGCAATACAGGCAATCCAGCAGATTATGATAGCGGCAATACACTCATAGATCCCGATGATGCAGATATTGTCTGGAATGCTACTGATATGCGTTGGGAAGTCACTTTTGAAACACTAGGCTTCAGTGGTTTTTTTGTACAAACAGAAAATGTACCGCTACCTGTCGATTTGATGGCTTTCACGGCTGAAAAATCGGGAGCGAAGAGTTTGCTACGGTGGTCAACGGCTAGCGAACAAGAAAATCTTGGCTTTGAAATTCAGCGTATTCAAAAATTGGAAACGAATGCTTGGCAAAGCATAAGTTTTGTGAAGGGAGCAGGTACGACTTTACATCAAATGGACTACAAATTTTACGACCAACAGCCAGTCGAAGGGGAGAATTACTATCGCTTGAAGCAAATGGATGTGAACGGTAGTTTTTCCTATTCTGATGTAAAAGTCGTCAACTTTGGGAAAGCGGATGCTTTTCAAGTTAGCATGGCACCCAATCCTACAGAGGGTCTGCTTCAATTGACGCTGCCACCAGGACATCATTTTGAAAATATTTCTATCTACAATAGCACAGGACAATTGGTTCTGCAACTAGCCATACAAACTCAAATCTCTCTAGCAGACTTAGCCGATGGCTGGTACTGGCTTCGCTTGGAGAGTGAAAGGGGCGAGCAATTGCTGGAGCAAGTGTTGAAGCAGTAAACAGCCATTCCTATTCTAGCAAATAGCTGGAAAGCGAATTCAAATCGCTTTCTGACTGATGCTTGGAATAAATCCTAGTGACGTTCTTGAGATCACGCAACAAGTATATCCCAAAGGTTTAAACTTACTGGACATACTTGTTGCACAATTTTTTCTGAAGACTTGGTAAGTTTTTGAAACTTGCCAAGTCTAAAACTCAAATCTCACACACAGTCGCCTACTCCTCCATCTTCATAGTGATGTAGTTTTTCGTTGCTTCCGTTCCATTCGAGCCAAAGCCAATTTCAAAAGCAAAAGCATATTTGCCTGGCTTTTCTGCTGGCAACTCAATGATAAGCGATTCGTCGCTCTGCGTCCAAGTCAAAGCTTGATCAAATCCTAGCATACGAACACTTTTGGCATCCCATTTGCAATGCTCATCTTGTTTACCCAAAGCATTGATTTCTAGCTGACCACTGGCGGGCCAATCCAAAGCAATCGCGTACAATTTTCCATCCTTGGTCGTGAAGCGAATATCTTCCGCTACGAACTTATCCTGTTTGGCTTTTTCGGACATATAACCTTCCTCCGACTCGGTTGGACCTTCGCCAAAAATTTTCCAACATCTTGTATCGTAAATGGCTTCCCCATTTGTTGCCAACCAATCACCAATCTCTAGCAAAATCGCTTTCTGATCGTCTGGAATAGTACCATCTGCTTTCGGACCAACATTCAGCAATAGACAACCATTCTTGCTCACAATATCAATCAAGTCATCCACCAAAGTATTGGCTTCTTTAGATTTCCAATTGGTGACATAGCCCCACGAATTTTTACCGACGGAAGTATCCGTTTGCCAAGGCAATTTGTTGATACCCGCCATTTTGCCACGTTCCAAATCATAGACAATCGTTCCTTCTGGAAATGCTAAATATTGATGATTTTTGTCTTGTAAAACAACCTCTTTGCCCCAATCTATACCTTTGTTGTAATAGTAAGCTGCCAATTTGGGATGATAGTCCTTAAAGGCTTCTTGATCTAAATAAAAATCCATCCAAAGTGCATCGGGTTGATAGTTATCAATGATGTCTTTGGTTCTGCTCCACCACAATTCCTTGAAAGCTTCCGAAGGCGGCTCTTTATCATCTGTTCCCTTTTCGCTATACAAATCTGCGTAGGCAGGATCGACGGTATCAAAATGATCGCGCTTGTTGAAGAACGCCCAATTGAAAGCAAAATGACTGGATGCGCCCATGTAAAGTCCTTGTTTGCGCCCCTCTTTGAATAACTCACCCAAGATGTCTCGTTTTGGTCCCATATCCACGGAGTTCCAGCGCGTGATCTTAGAATCGTACATTGCGAATCCGTCGTGGTGTTCGGCGACTGGAACGACATATTTTGCACCCGAAGCTTTGAACAAATCAATCCAAGATTTGGCATCGAAGTTTTCGCCTTTGAACATTGGAATGAAGTCTTTATAACCAAAGTCTTTGAGTGAACCGTACTTATCCACGTGATGCTTATAGACTGCCGAAGGCTCTTCCGAACCAATCTTGAAATCTGCACTCCAGACCTTTTCATCCATGTACATCAAACGCGGATACCATTCCGAACCAAAGGCAGGGACGGCGTACGCACCCCAATGAATGAAGATACCAAATTTTGAGTCTGCGAACCAATCTGGTATGTTGTAATCAGCGAGTGATTCCCAATTTGCTTCGTATTTTTCGACGGCTACTTGTGCTGTACTCTCATCCGCATTGATAGCTTTATCACCACATGCACCCAGTGTCATAAAAATAGCCACGAGGCAACACACATAGATATGAGAGATTCTTTTCTTGTTCATTGTTTTTCTATTTTGATGAATAGACCTGATAGATGACTAGGCGTTAGAAACAAGCGTCAAACTCGAAAACTCAAAATTGAGGCGTCTGTATTCAAGTGTTGAATGGTCCAATTGCTGGTAAATGATTAGCAACGATTCAGCAATTTTTTGATTCAACAATTTGACACACTGTTAAAGCCAATCAAGTCCATGAAAAATTTCCCCAAAGTTTATAGCAATTCAGGAGAGCGGTTGCCATAAAAGCGTTTTTTTGGAAAACAAATGATTAGGCATGAGAAAATCTCGTACGAAAAGTACGAAAATTTTGAATTTCCTTAACCAATCAATCACCGCTGATGACCGTCAACCCTATATCTGTAAGGTATTTTGGGCTTATTCTTTCCCTGAAATATTCAAAATAGCTTATCATAGATGTGTGATGTATATAATAACATATCAATCTCCGATACATTAAATAATTCATCTATCAGGCGAATATCAAAATTTTTCTTTGGTCGTTATGCCCTATGACAAAAAAAATTACTAAAATTGCGTACTGATTTGCTTAGATGTTCATGTAATGTCTAGTCATAGATCACTTTTTTGAATTCAAAACAAAACTTAAATCGTATGAAGATTACAATACCATTGTGCTTCGGTTCGAAGCTACAAAAGGTAGGCTTACTCGCTTTGCTTTCCTTATTTTTTACTTCTAGTTTACTGGCCCAACGTACCATAAATGGGACGATAGTGGGAGAGGATGAAACGCCGCTCATCGGTGCGAGTGTATTTGTCGAAGGTACTTCTACTGGTACAGTGACGGATATCGATGGAAACTTTTCGCTACAAGTGGCGGATGACGCTAGTACACTCGTGGTCAGCTACACAGGCTATCAGACTTTATCCGTTCCACTGACGGCATCTAATAGTTACGACATAACGCTCCTAGAAGGGGTGGCGATTGAAGAAATCGTAGTAACTGGTTATACTGTCGATCAGCGTAGGAAAATATCAGGTTCTGTTTCCACAATCAAAGCAGAAGACCTGAAAGCGATTCCTTCGGGTAATGTGGAACAACAACTACAGGGTCGAGTGCCAGGAGTGACCGTAGTGACCAATGGACAACCCGGTACAACGAGCCAAGTGCGTGTTCGTGGTTACGGTGCATTGGGTGGTAACCAACCGCTTTACATTGTAGATGGTGTACCTGTTGGATCCACAGATTTTCTATCTCCTGATGACATCGAAACAACTACCGTCCTGAAAGATGCAACTTCTGCTTCTTTGTACGGCGCAAGAGCAGCGGGTGGGGTCATTGTTTACACCACTAAGAGAGGAAAGAGAGACGGCAGACTGAATGTCACTTATGATGGTGTATTTGGTGTGACAACACCAGGTGAAGGGATAGTGAATTTGAATCCACAGGAACAAGCAGAGTGGACTTGGAATGCTATCCGGAACGCAGCAACTCAGCGCGGAGAAGCACCAATATTCGATCATCCACAATATGGTAGTGGTACGACACCTGTGATACCAGATTTCCTATTGGTCGGGTCTGAAGCAGGAGTTATTGGTAGCGTAAATCTAGATGAGCAAGAACAATTTTATAATGTCGATCCAGAAGCAGGATCTATTTATCAAGTGATACGAGCCAATAAAGAAGGAACAGATTGGTACGATGAAATCACAAGAAATGCTTTCCTACAAAGACACGGACTTGGATTTTCTGGAGGTGGAGAATCAAATCGTTACTATGTTGGTTTGGGTTATCAAGGACAAGAAGGAAACGTGATCGGACAAAGACTAGATCGCTATACTTTGCGTCTGAATACTGAGTTTGACCTGCTGCCAAGTCTTAGGGTAGGGGAAAACATACAAGTTACCTATCGTGCTGCACAAGGCATCCAAGGTGGCGGCGGCGGTGCTGGTTCTTCTGACGATGAAAATATCATCAATATGGCTTATCGGATGTCTCCGATTATCCCTGTTTTCGATGAGTTTGGTGGATACGCAGGTACAGCAGCACCTGGTTTCAATAATCCAGAAAACCCTGTTGCCACTATTGATGGTAATGCGAACGATCGTCCGTTTGCTACCGAAGCATTTGGTAATCTTTACCTAGAATTTGAACCAATCAGCGATTTAGTGCTAAGAACGAGCTTTGGTGGTAGATACAGCAATTTCAACTTCTACGGATTTACACGTCGCACTTACGAGAATTCTGAAAACAATAGCTCTTTCGGATATTTTCAATCTTCTGTTTGGTCTAGAGAGTGGGTGTGGACCAATACTGCTAACTACAAAAAGCGATTTGGAGGTAGTACCATAGATTTATTGGTTGGACAAGAAGCACTAAACATTGGTACTTTTCGCAACATGAGTGGTTCTGGTATCAATCCGTTTTCACAAAATCCTGATTTCGTTAGTTTGTCCACAATTAATGGTCCAGTATTGAATGGTAACCATAGTAACGGGATTAACTTCTCTTCTTATTTTGGTCGCTTAAACTATGATTTGAACGATAAATATATCATTTCTGCTCTAGTACGACGCGATGGATCTTCCAGATTTGGTGAAGCTACTCGTAATGGCGTTTTCCCTGCTTTCTCTGCTGCTTGGCGGGTATCTTCTGAACCCTTTATGCAAGGTGTTAGTTTCATTGATGACCTGAAAATTAGAGGTGGATATGGCATCATGGGGAACTCCAACAATGTAGCACCAGACAACCAGTTTAGTTTATTTGGAACTAGCTTGGGTGCTTCTAGTTACGATATTGGTGGCACGAATGGAAGTGCAGCACAGGGCTTCTTTAGAAGTCGTATTGGAAACCCAAATGCACAATGGGAAAGTGCAGTAACTTCTAATGTCGGTATTGACGTCTTATTATTTGGTGGAAAAATAGACTTGGGAGTAGAAGTCTGGCAGAAAGATACCAGAGACTTGCTGTTTAGAGTGCCGGTGACCGTACAAACTGGAACATTTGCAAATGCACCATCTGTTAACGTTGGAGAAATGAGAAACCGTGGTATTGATTTCCTTTTGACGTACAAGGATAAATCAGGCGATTTTGGGTATGAGGTAACGGTTAATGGAGGATTTTTGAATAACGAAATCGTATCCTTAGCACCTGATGTTGAAGATTTGCCCAACCGAAGTTCTTCTTACCGAGGTATCACACCCGTCTTGAACAGAGTTGGACAGCCACTTTCTAACTTCTTTGGTTTCCAAGTCGTTGGTCTATTTGAAAATCAAGCAGCAGTGGATGCAGCACCTGATCAAGAAGGAGCAGCACCTGGTCGTTTCCAATTTGCGGACTTAAATGGCTTTGATGAGGACGGAGAATTAACGGGAGTGCCAGATGGAAAAATTGACTTGGCAGATAGAACTGATTTGGGAAGTCCAATTCCAGATTTCACAGGAGGAATAACCGTCAAATTGGACTATAGAAACTTTGACTTGCAGATGTATGCTTTTGCTTCTATCGGCAACGAGATTTACAATGTATCGAAACTGTTTACGGATTTCTATCCATTGTTCCCAGGGGCAGCGATCAGTGCTAGAGTAAAGGATTCTTGGACACCAGACAACCTAGGTGCAGAAATTCCTATCTTCGAGAATACTTCTAACTTCAGTACCAACACGCAGTCCAATTCATTCTACGTAGAGGATGGTTCTTATTTCCGTATGCAAAACATCACCATTGGTTATAACATTCCTGCAAATACGTTGAACAGTTGGGGCATGAGTAAGATCAGAATTTTTGCTAGTGTGAATAATGTATTTACCATCACGGGCTACGAAGGTCTTGATCCAAGTGTAGGTGGGCTGGCAGATACTAACTTCGGTATTGATCTGGGTAACTTCCCGATTACTAGAAGTTGGAATGTTGGTGTTAATCTAGGATTTTAGGAAACATAGAGATAACTGAATTAAGAATAGTGATTTTCAGAAGGTCGTGCGGAAAGAAAGAGGTTTAGAAAATCACTATTCTGACTTTTTAAATTTTTCAAAATATAAGGCAAGTATAAATAACACTAGGCTGACAAATTTTGAGTAAGAATTACTTTATTTTGCAAGTCTTGAATAATTATACATTGCTTAACAGAATTAATCAAAAAATATGAGACATATAAAGTATTTTGTATTGACAGTCTCTGTCATACTATTTTCTTTGGTGGCTTGTCAGGATGAATTTCTTGACGTAGCACCAACTACTTCACTAAGTTCCACCGAGCTTTCCTCCGCAGCGGGACTCGAAGGAACACTGATTGGAGCGTACAGTATCTTACTGGGAAGAGGAGGATTTTACACCGACGCTTCCAATTGGTTTTGGGGGTCTGTACTTGGAGGTGATGCCAACAAGGGAACCAATGCGGGAGATCAATCTCAGGTGAATGAGATACAAACTTATGCTGCACAAACCAACAATGGTTCTATCTTCGAAAAGTATGGAAGATGCTACGAAGGTATTGCGCGTACTAATGCTACTCTTAGACTGGTAGGAGTAGCGACCGAAGCAGGACAAGTAGGAGAAGCTACTTTGACGAGAATTTCAGCCGAAGCTAGATTTCTAAGAGGGCACTACTACTTTGACTTAAAGCGTAACTTTGATAATGTTCCTTTTGTCGATGAGACTTGGGATGAGGTGACGCCAGTTGGTAATAAAGAAGATATTTGGCCATTCATAGAAGCAGATTTTCAGTTTGCTTTTGATAACCTTCCTGAGACACAGGGTGAAGCAGGTAGAGCAAATAA
>JBCDKV010000060.1:0-12714 GCA_038746215.1 Bacteroidota bacterium
TGTTTCTAAGCATCCTTAGTGTTTCAATTTGTATTTGTCCAGTAGTGTACATACCTCACATATTTATCACTAATTCTTTGTCGCTAAGTAACACTAAATAGCCTATCAGCTCGCTAGTGCCTCTTGTTCACTTTTACACATTTTCTTGTTCGATATTATACAATTTCATGCTTGAATTTCTTTTCAAGTGATTAATAAATAGGTAGTTATAGGTTTGGCATGAATATTGGCTGGTGATAGCAAAATCGATCATTTACAAAACAATCACCATGCTACGAACTCACATCAAAATAGCTTTCCGTAACCTTTGGAAGAATAAATTCCAATCTTTCATCCTCGTATTTGGATTGGCATTGGGCTTAATGGTTGTCTTTTTCATTGGGCAGTACATCCAAAGCGAGCGCAGCTACGACGCTTTTCACAGCAAGGCAGATCGTATTTATCGTTTGCCGCTAGCTTTTTATAAAAATGGAGTGCTAGATAGTGATGAAGCAATGAATGCCGCACCAACAGGACCTGCACTGAAAGCAGAGTTCCCAGAAGTCGAGCAATACGTTCGTTTTTCGCCAGAATATGGTCGGGTCATCTTTCAACAGCAAGAGACGCAACTGGAGTCGCAGACTGTGTATTATGCCGATTCTACTTTGTTTGAAGTATTTGATTTTCCCTTGATCGAAGGTGATCCTACGACTGCTTTGAAGCGTCCGTTCACAGCGGTTTTACCTCAATCGACGGCTGAACGCTATTTCGGAGCGAAAGAAAATTGGTTAGAGAGTCCAGTGGGGAAGACGATTAAGATGAATAGCGAATATGATTTCGAGATCACGGGTATTTTAGAAGAGATACCCCAAAACTCTCACATTCAGTTTGATGCACTGTTATCGTTCTCTACTTTCCCAAAAATCAATAACGATCCTACCAACGAATGGAGTTGGGCAGATTTTTGGACGTATATTCTATTGAAGGAAGGGACAAATGTGGAACAGTTTGCCGAAAAACTAGCCGATTTCAATGAAAGACGCGATCCTTTTAAGGGAAGTGAATATACTCAGTATGCCCAAGCGAGTAGTTTGCAACCTTTATCGGATATTCATTTGAATTCCAATCTTCTCTATGAAATGGGTGTCAATGGAGATGCAAAAACCGTCCATTTTTTACTGCTCATTGCCATTGCCATTTTGATTATCGCTTTAGCCAATTACATCAATTTAGCTACCGCAAGAGCAGAGGAACGAGCAACCGAAGTCGGTGTCCGAAAAGTGGTCGGCGCAGATAAAAAGTCATTGATTACTCAATTTTTGAGTGAAGCTTTTATCATCAATACCTTAGCACTTGGCGTAGCCATAGTACTGATATTGATCGGTCAAAATAGCATGAATACCTTAGTGGATCAAACCCTTCCGCTACCACTAAGTGTAGGGCAGTTATTCTTAATAATTCCCATTATTTTGCTCATAGGCACACTACTTTCGGGACTTTATCCTGCCTTTTTCCTATCCAATTTCTCTCCAAGCCGCGTTTTTCAAAAAGAAAGTCACCGTAGAGGGAAAGAGTTGATGCGCAAGAGTTTAGTCGTGTTTCAGTACGGTATTTCTGTGGCACTCATCATCGGGACGCTGGTCGTCTACTTCCAATTGGAGTATATGCGAGACAAAGATTTAGGCTTTTCCTTAGATCAAAAATTGATCCTAAAAGGCATGCCGAGTATTCAAGATCGAGAGACCTATATTGCTAAGTACCAAAGCTTTAAAGATCAGATGCTTGCACTACCTGAAGTAGAAGCGATTGGTGGCTCAGGTGCTGTTCCTGGTAAAAATCATTTGGAATTGGATTCGCACAATGGCATTCATTTGGCTTCTGAAAGCGAAGAATCTGGTGCTACTTTTTCCTCCACCTGGGTAGATGCTGGTTTTTTGGAAGTCTATGATTTAGAGTTGGTGGCAGGGCGAAAATTTGATGCTGCCATAGCAACGGATAAAGATGCAGTCGTTTTGACGGAAAGTGCAGTACCGCTATTGGGGCTAAACAGTCCCGAAGAAGCGATTGGAAAAGAAATAGTTTATTTCAAAGACAGACGTATTATTGGTGTCGTGAAAGACTACCACCACAAGTCCTTACAATATGGCTATGAACCCATTATATTCAGATATTTTCCTGGGCAGTTTTTATACCTCTCTCTTCAGTTGAATACCGAAAATATAGCTTCTATCGGTACGGTTGTTGATAAAGTCAAGAGCAGTTGGAATCAAATTTACCCCAATGATCCTTTCGATCATTTCTTCCTCGACGACCACTTCAACGCACAATACGAAGCAGAACAACGCTTAGGCAACATCGCTTTGATTTTTGCTGCTTTTGCCATTTTCATTGCCTGCCTTGGCTTATTTGGTTTGGCTTCCTATGTGATTACGACCCGTACCAAAGAAATCGGCATCCGAAAAGTCCTCGGCGCAAGCGTCACAGGCATCGTTACTTTGCTATCCAAAGATTTTATCCAATTGGTCGGTATTGCTTTTGTCATCGCCACGCCTATCGCTTACTATTTTATGAACGAATGGCTGCAAGACTTCGCCTATCGCATTGAGTTGCATTGGTGGGTATTTGCGCTGGCAGGGTTGACGGCAATTGGGATTGCGTTACTGACGGTGAGTGTGCAGAGTGTGCGGGCGGCGTTGGCGAATCCAGTTAATTCATTAAGAAGCGAATAAAAAGAAATCATCATGCTAAAATACAACCTAAAATTAGCTCTGCGGAGCTTCCTAAAAAACAGGAGTAGTTTTCTGATCAATGTGATTGGGTTGACGAGTGGCTTACTTTGTGTGCTATTGATTTATTTTTGGGTGAATAGTGAACTTCAAGTGGATAAATTCCATGAGAAGACGGATCGCTTGTATCAATTGATTATACATTATCACAATGAAGAAGATATAGGTACGGGACAAAGTACGCCCGCTCAATTAGCAGAGACCTTCGAGGAGGAAATGCCCGAAGTAGCGCATAGCATCGCAGTGAGAGATGTAGATAATGTAACGCTTTCGGTAGGTGAGGTGAAGATCAGAGCCGACGGGAAACATGCTAGTTCCGATTTCTTTCAAGCATTTACGCATCCATTTTTAGAGGGCGATGATGAGACGGCATTGTCCACTACAAACGCAATTGTCATTTCAGTAGATTTGGCTAAAAAAATATTTAATACCACGGATGAATTGATCGGTAAAACGGTCGAATTGCAGCACCAAGAGACTTTTCAAATTACAGGTGTTTTTCAATCGCTTCCCGAAAATGCAACCATGCAGTTTGATTTTATCTTGCCTTTTGAGCATTTCAAAACCAACAATAGCTGGGCATTGAACTGGAATTATTCGACGGTAGATACTTACATGACACTTGCTGAAAACGCCAATCTTAATACTTTCAACGAAAAAATTGCAAAATTTTTAGAAGATAAGCGGGTCAATTCCATGCCCACTACGCTGGAGGCAGTCAATTACGGAGATTTATACCTGAACGGGATTTATGAAAACGGTAAAGTAGCAGGTGGACGAATCGAGTATGTTCGTCTGTTTTCCATTATCGCCTTTTTCATTCTATTGATTGCCTGTGTCAATTTCATGAATCTTTCAACTGCCAAGGCATCGAAACGACTGAAAGAAATTGCCGTCAAAAAAGTAATTGGCGCAAAACGACAAACCTTGATTGCTCAATTTTTAAGTGAAAGTTGTGCCTTAGCTTTCTTATCTCTTAGTATTGCCTTGGCACTCGTATGGCTACTATTGCCTGTATTCAGTCAAGTGGCGGGCAAAGAAGTTACATTGGCGTTCAGTCCTAATTTAGTCCTATCCTTATTAGGTATCACTTTATTTGCAGGACTATTGGCGGGTAGTTATCCTGCCTTATACCTTTCTGGTTTTCAACCTTCTAGGGCATTTAAAAATAAAACAAATAAAAACTCAGGTGAAAGTTGGGTGAGAAAAGGATTGGTCGTTTTTCAGTTTACCATTTCTACCGTCCTCATCGTGGCTGTCCTCATTGTTAATCAGCAAATTGACTATGTTCAAACGCAAAATTTAGGCTACAACAAAGAGAACATTATAGAATTTGGATTAGAAGGGCAAGCCAAAGAAAAATTAAGCACCTTTTTGGCGGAAGTCAATCAACTGCCTAGTATAGATCAGGCTTCTAGTATCGGGGAAAGTGTAGTTGGTGGAAACAATAGATTCACGATTCAAAAATGGGAAAGAGAAGAGAACAACCAAGTCTCCTTCGAGATGCGTGCCGTGAATTATGATCTACTAGAGACCCTCAGTATAGAACTCAGCGAGGGACGTACCTTCTCCAAAGATTTCAGCAACGAAGAAAATAAAGTCATATTCAATGAAGAAGCCATTGCATTCATGGGCTTAGAGGATCCGATTGGAAAACGGATAACTATTGAAAATGATGAACTCGAAATCATTGGCGTCACTAAAAACTTTCATTTTGCTTCCCTCAAAGAAGCCATAGAGCCACTCTTTTTTGTATTTCGTCCTAGCTGGACAGGTATGGCGATGGCAAGAGTAGTACAAGGAAAAGAAAAAACAGCGATTGCTGAATTAGAAGCCCTTTATGCAGATTTCAATCCAGGCTTCCTTCTTGAATATGAGTTTTTAGATCAAAATTACCAAACGCAATATATTGCAGAGCAACGCGTGGCCAGCCTCTCTAGCTACTTTGCCATCTTAACCATCTTTTTGTCTTGCTTGGGCTTGTTTGGTCTAGCCATATTCAACGCAGAAATGAGGGTAAAAGAAATCGGCATCCGAAAAGTACTCGGCGCAAGCGTCACAGGTATCGTTACTTTGCTCTCCAAAGATTTCATTCAATTGGTCGGTATTGCTTTTGTCATCGCCACGCCACTCGCTTACTATTTCATGAACGAATGGCTGCAAGACTTCGCCTATCGCATTGAGTTGCAATGGTGGGTATTTGCGCTGGCGGGTTTAGCAGCGATTGGGATTGCGTTACTGACGGTGAGTGTGCAGAGTGTGCGGGCGGCGTTGGCGAATCCTGTGCAGTCGCTGAGAAGCGAATAAAAAGAAATTATCATGTTCAAAAATCATATCAAAATTGCTTGGCGAAAAATTAAGTCTCAACGCTTTTATGCCATCATCAATATTCTTGGTTTAGCTATTGGGATTAGTAGTTGTTTGTTGATTACGCTACTCGTAGTTGATGAACTGAGCTATGATCGCTTTCACGAACAGGCGGAAAATATCTATCGCGTAGCAGAAGATTTAAAGTTTAATGGAGAGCGGAAAGAATATGTATTTTCACCAGCTTTACTCGCTGATGCCCTGCGCTCGGAAATACCAGAAGTTATAGAAGCAGTTCGCTTTCGAACCTATGGTACACAACTGCTGCGTCGAGAAGGTACACTTCAGAATTTTAAAGAAGATGACATTACCTATGTCGACCATGAGGTCTTCGATATTTTTACGATCCCGATTTTGGAAGGTGATCCAACGACTGTTTTAAAAGAACCTAATACATTGGTGTTGACTACTTCTGCTGCTAGAAAGTATTTTGGCAATGCAAATCCAGTGGGAGAGTCGATGATTTTGGATGATGCAGAAACCTTTAAGGTCGTCGGTGTCTGTGAAGATTTACCTGCTAATTCTCACTTTCAGTATGATGTTTTTCTATCTGCAGCAGGTTTGGAAGAACTCAAAAATGCGATGTGGCTCAGCAACAATGCTATTACTTATTTTTTGGCGCGACCTGATGTTGCTCAAGCTGTTTTAGAGGAAAAAGCCAATGCGCTTTTCCGAAAATACGCAGCCCCCGAAATGCAACAAATAGCTGGTACGACTATCGAAGAATTTGAAGCGGCTGGCAATTTTTTGCGCTACAACTTACAGCCGCTTACTTCCATTCATTTACAATCCAATATGGTCGGCGAGCATGAAGTCAATGGTAATTTAGCTTATGTCCAAATCTTTGGAGCTATTGCTATTTTCATTCTACTCATTGCTTGTATCAATTTTATGAACTTGGCGACTGCTCGTTCTGCTCACCGTGCCCTAGAAGTCGGGATGCGCAAAGTGTTGGGATCGGGTAAAAAAGAACTAGTGCGACAGTTTTTGACAGAGAGCGTTCTGATGACTGTTATTGCTTTCAGCTTGGCGCTTTTGATGAGTTGGTTAGCATTACCTGCTTTCAATGAATTGACCAATAAGTCGCTTTCCATTCCGCTATCACAGCCTATTTTCTTAGGCAGTTTGGTACTCGGTATTTTGGTCGTCGGCTTGATTTCGGGTAGCTATCCAGCCTTCTTCTTGGCTGCTTTTGAACCCCTAAAGGTCATCAAAGGCAAGATGAGTAATCAAGAAGGTGGTAATCGCTTGCGACAAGTGTTGGTCACTGCTCAATTTACTATTTCCATCGTTTTGATGATCGGCACAGGCATTACGTACAGCCAGTTGCAGTTTTTGCAAGAAAAGCGATTAGGTTTTGAACGTGAGCAAGTAATGATTTTGAGGACTAATAACTTTCCAGGCAGTTTTGAAGGCTTGCAGAACCAACTGAAAGCTTTGCCTGAAGTGCAGCATGTAAGCGCGACTTGTTACTTGCCAGTTGATGGTTATTGCGAAGGTGACAACGCCATTTGGGAAAAAGGGAAGAATGCAGGTACAGATGGCAGAAATGCAGGATTTTGGTTTGCTGATTATGGCTACGTAGAAACGCTTGGCATGTCAATGGCAGCAGGGCGTTATTTCTCCAAGGACTTCAAAAGCGATTCTTCGGCTATCGTCGTCAATGAAGCTTTTGTGGATGCGTTTGGATGGGAAGACCCGATTAACAAACAAGTAGAGATTTATGGTGGAGAGGACACGACGATTATACTTTCCGTGATTGGTGTGCTAAAAAACTTCAACTTTGACAACTTGCGTAGTCCGATTGAGCCACTGGCTATCCAATTAGTCGAACCGATTGCTTCTACTGCGGTCATTATTCGATTTGATGCGCAGGCTGGCGTTAATGCTTTTGTAGATAAAGTCAGCGCGACTTGGGAAGCGACTGCACCTAACTTTCCTTTTGAGTACACCTTCTTGGACAGTCAATTTGATGAGATGTACGAATCCGATCAGCGATTGGGACAAGTATTGACCATTTTTGCAGGCTTAGCGATTTTCATTGCTTGCTTGGGTTTGTTGGCACTCGCTGCTTTTACTGCCGAGCGTCGAAGAAAAGAAATCGGTATCCGAAAAGTACTAGGCGCAGGTGTGCATCAATTGGTTGCTTTGCTTTCCAAAGAGTTTTTGATGTTAGTCACTATTGCGATATTAATTGCTGTTCCTATCGCTTACTATTTCATGAACGAATGGTTGCAAGACTTCGCCTATCGCATTGAGTTGCAATGGTGGGTGTTTGCACTGGCTGGTGTAGTGGCGATTGGAATTGCGCTGTTGACAGTGAGTTTTCAGAGTGTGAAGGCGGCGTTGGCGAATCCAGTTAATTCATTAAGAAGCGAATAAAAAGAAATCATCATGTTACAAAACTATTTAAAAATTGCTTGGCGAAAGATATGGACGCAACGCTTTTACGCAGGTATCAATATTTTGGGACTTGCTATTGGTATTGCTTGCTGTTTACTGATTTCGCTTTTTGTATTGGATGAACTCAATTATGATAGTTTTAATGAGAAGGCAGATCGCATCTATCGGATCACGATGGATTTAAAAATGAATGGGCAAGTACAAGAATTTGCAGTTGTGACTTCTCGTTTAAAAGATGCTGTGGTAAGTGAAATCCCAGAGATTGAGACGGCTGGACGCTTCCGTTCTACAGGGCAATGGCTCGTCAGAAAAGAAGGAGTTGTACAGAACTTAAGGGAAACGAAAGCCATTTATGCTGATGCAGAAGTATTCGATATTTTCACTATCCCACTATTGCAAGGCGATCCTAATCAAATCTTACAAGAACCCAATACGCTTGTATTATCACAAAGTGCGGCTGAACGATATTTTGGTACTGCTAATGCTGTTGGGGAAATCCTAATTTTAGATAATGAAGAAAGCTATCGAGTAGATGGTGTTTACGAAGACTTACCTTCTAATTCTCACTTTCACTACGACTTTTTTCTTTCTATGGAGGGCTTGGAGGAAGTCAAAAATGACATTTGGCTTGATAATAATTTCTTTACTTATTTCTTGCTCAAACCCAATGCAGCTACTGATAATATTGCTGCCAAAATCAATGAAATATTTCGCAATAACGCCCGTGCGCAAATGAATGAGTTTAGTGGAAGCGACAATGCTTTTGAAGAGTTTGAAAGTGCTGGCAATTCGGTTACCTACGATATTCAATTTTTAAAATCAATCCATTTAGATTCTAATTTAATTCCTGAACATGAACCCAATGGCAGTCGAGCATTTGTTTGGATTTTTTCTGCTATTGCCCTATTTATTTTGATGATTGCTTGCATCAATTTTATGAATCTATCAACCGCCCGTTCTGCCAATAGAGCCAAAGAAGTAGGGATGCGAAAAGTGTTAGGTTCGCAACGCAGCAATCTAATTGGACAGTTTTTAGCAGAAAGTACATTGATGAGTGCCATTGCGTTCATTTTCGCTATTGGAATTTGCTTACTCGTCATGCCTGCCTTCAATGATTTGACAGATAAAACGCTGAGTATTCCCTTTATTCATCCTTTATTTATAGCTGCAGTATTAACGGGCATTGCAGGGGTAGGATTACTGGCAGGTAGCTATCCAGCCTTTTTCCTTTCTGCCTTTGATCCGCTGAAAACCATCAAGGGTAAACTGCAACAAGGCAGCAAAAGTGGGCGATTGAGGCAGATACTAGTAACCTCTCAATTCTCAATTTCCATTATCTTGATGATTGGTACCGGTGTGATATACAATCAATTAAAATACATTCAGAACCAACGATTGGGCTTTGATAAAGAGCAAGTTTTGATCCTTAATACCTTTGGATATTCCAATAGTTTTGAGAGTTTAAAAAATCAAATTGAAGTATTACCAGAAGTCAATAGTACTACTGCGAGCTGCTTTCTGCCTGCCTTTGGTAAATTTTGTAGAAACAATGTAGAATTTTGGGAAACAGGAAAAAATCCAAACACTGACTCCCAAACTATTCAATGGTGGTCAGGCGATTATGATTACCTACAAACACTCGGTATCGAACTTAAAACAGGACGATTTTTTGAAGAACAATTTTCTACGGATACAACAGCTGTTGTATTGAATGAAGCTGCCGTCAGAGCATTCAGCCTAGAAAATCCGATTGGAAGCCGTCTTCAAAATGATCCTAATATGAAACCATTGACGGTCATTGGCGTCATCAAAAATTTCAATTTTAATAGTCTTCGTGATGAAATTACTCCACTTGTGATGACCTTGAATACGGAATCAGATAGTAGGCTTGCCATACGCGTTGAAGCGGGAACGAACATGGGCAACTTTATTTCAAAAATCGAAAATATCTGGCAGCAAAATGCACCTAGTGAACCTATAGATTATACCTTTTTAGATGAAAGTATCAATCAAGTTTATGAGAGCGAGCAACGATTAGGCACTATTTTCTTGCTATTTGCAGGACTCGCTATTTTCATTGCTTGCTTAGGACTATTTGCGCTAGTCGCCTTTACTGCCGAACGCAGAAAGAAAGAAATCAGTATCAGAAAGACATTGGGTGCATCCGTTTCCAATCTGGTTTCTCTACTTTCCAAAGAGTTTCTTATACTCGTGATAGTTGCACTTATCATTTCTATTCCAATTGCTTACTATGCGATGTATCAATGGCTTCAAAGTTTTGCCTATCGTATTAAGTTGCAATGGTGGGTGTTTGCACTGGCTGGTGTAGTGGCGATTGGAATTGCGCTGCTGACAGTGAGTTTTCAGAGTGTTAAAGCGGCTTTGGCGAATCCTGTGAAGAGTTTGCGAAGTGAGTAAAACAGTAGTGGAAACAAGATTAATTCTTGACCAGCTTATAACTTCTGCACCAACCGATGTGCCCGTTGTCCTTTCCCTTCAAACACCAAGGTATATTGTCCATTCGGTAAATCGGATATGTCTATCGTACCGTCTAAATCTCGATCCGTTTTGACGAGCCTTCCCATCATATCAAAAAGATAGATCGCCTGTACACCTTTGATCTGCTCAACATGGTAGTTTAGGAAATGGCGTGTAGGAATAGGAAAAATGTGCAATGTCGTCTCTTCAAAGACAAAGTCATTGATATGAATGTGTTGTTGCTCGTTCGTACGCTGCTCAACAAAATTATTGTCGGCGGCAGCAGAGCAACCACCAATTCGAGCGATAAATGCACAACCATTCACCGCCTCAAATCCTGGTTCTAAAATAATGGCTTCGCTGGCAGAATAGGTTAAGTCAACATCAATTCCTACGAAAGCAGTAGATCGAATAGTTGAGGCATCACAAATTTCTTCTGTTCCATGATCTATGTAGTCGGTATCATCCACTGCTATTCCATTGGCGGCACAATCTTCATCTATTTCAACAACAGCAGCTACTCCTAGATCAGCACAACCATCCGAAACCGCTACTTCAAATATATAGGTGTCCGATTCAGTAATGCCTGTCACGATGACTTCCGTAGCACCCAACTGTCCCGCCATACCAATACTACCCGAAAAAGCATTGGAAAGCGTATATGGCCCTTCTGTGTCGCTGCTTGTGATGGTGAGTTCGACCTCGGCTTGATTACTAGCACAATCCACTGTAGAAGCACTCACCGCTAAATTTGTATTTTGATAGAAGGAAAAAGTACCACTATCAAATGGAGTAAAAAAGTCGCCTTTACCACTAATCAAGTCCAAATCCCCATCGTTATCAAAATCAATTAGTTCAGGTGTAGAGTTACTACTTACATTTAAGCCCGCAAAAGGATTAGATAAACCAATCAGTTTAGTAAAGTTGTTGCTACCGTCATTTTGGAAGTATAAGAATGCCCCATCACCGTTGCCACTCACTAAATCTAAATCGCCATCTGTATCTACATCTTCAAGCTGAGGCGTAGAATAAAGACCACCGACATCTAAGCCACTGAAAGGATTGTTAGTACCTGTCAATTCAGTAAAGTTGTTACTACCATCATTTTGGTAGTATAAAAACGTGCCAAATGTTTCTCCACTCACCAAATCCAAATCACCATCTGCGTCTAAATCTATAAGTTGTGGTGAAGACCTATCGCCGACATCCAAGCCATCGAAAGGATTTGTAGTACCTATCAATTCAGTAAAGTTATTGCTGCCGTCGTTTTGAAAATATAAGAATGAACCGCTAGAATTGCCACTCACCAAATCTAAATCACCATCTGCGTCTAAATCCACAAGTTCAGGTCTAGAATAACCGCCAACATCCAAGCCATTGAAAGGATTGGCAGTGCCAGTGAGTTCAGTGAAATTACTACTGCCATCGTTTTGGAAAAACAAAAACGCGCCGTAGTCCTCCCCACTAATCAAATCCAAATCACCATCTGCGTCTAAATCCACAAGTTGAGGCGCAGAACTACTACCAACGTCCAAGTCATCGAAAGCGTCACTTGCGCAATCTACATAGCTGTCTAAAGTAGCTGGTAAGCAAGTTGGCTTATTTTGAAAGTATAAAAATGTGCCGTAGCTCGCTCCACTAATTAAATCCAAATCACCATCTACATCTAGGTCTATAATCTGAGGTGCAGAACTACCCCCAAAGTTCAAGCCATCAAAAGGATTTGTAGTGCCTGTCAACTGAGTGAAGTTATTGCTACCGTCGTTTTGATAACATAGAAAAGTACCAAATGCTTCTCCACTCACCAAATCCAAATCGCCATCTGTATCTAAATCTATAAGTTGAGGTGCAGAACCACTACCGACGTCCAAGCCATCGAAAGGATTAGGTATGCCTGTTAACTTAGTAAAGTTATCACTACCGTCGTTTTGGAAATATAAGAATGTTCCGTCATCATTCCCACTGATCAAATCTAAATCCCCATCTGCATCGAAATCAATAAGTTGTGGCGTAGAACGATTACCTATATCCAAGCCATTGAAAGGATTGGCAGTACCTACGAGTTCAGTAAAGTTGTTACTACCATCATTTTGATAGTATAAAAGGTTACCGTACGACCGCCCACTAATCAAATCTAAATCACCATCTGCGTCTAAATCCACAAGTTGAGGTGTAGAATATGCACCTACATCAAGACCATTAAAAGGATTAGAAATACCAGTCAGTTCAGTAAAGTTGTTACTACCATCATTTTGGTAATATAAAAACGTACCAAGTCTTTCTCCACTCACCAAATCCAAATCGCCGTCTGCGTCTAAATCCACAAGTTGAGGTGTTGAATTTGTACCTACATCTAAACCATCGAAAGTATTATCACCACAGAACACACTTTGCTCAAATCCAATAGGCACACAGGTCGGCTTATTTTGGTAGTACAAAAACGTCCCATAAAACTCCCCACTTATTAAATCTAAATCGCCATCGCCATCCACATCTATGAGCTGAGGTGTTGAGTCATAACCAATATCCAAGTCATTTAAAGGGTTATCGCTACCGGTTTGCTGGATGAAATGATTACTACCATCGTTTTGATAGTACAAAAACGTACCATAGTATTCTCCACTCACCAAATCCAAATCGCTATCGCCATCTACATCTATAAGTTGAGCGGAAGATCTGAACCCAACATCTAAACCATCAA
>JBCDKV010000061.1:0-12625 GCA_038746215.1 Bacteroidota bacterium
AGATCATACGCACGAAGGGGAAGACAATGTGGCGTACCTCTACAAAACGATGATCGAAACCCAACAGTCTGCTAACTATTTATACGAAAAATCAAAAGTCTACACTTCTGAAATCGAATATCCTCAAAACAACTTCGGCAAAGACCTCAAACAAATTGCAGAACTCATTACCGCCGATACGGATACTCGCATTTACTATGTTAGTCTGAGTGGTTTTGATACCCACGCTTTCCAAAAAAATCCCCAAAATCGGCTACTGAAACAATATGCCGATGGCGTCGGTGCTTTTGTCCAAGATTTGAAGCACAATAAGCTTTTTAATGAAGTGACTATTCTGACTTTTTCGGAATTTGGGCGCAGAGTTCGACAAAATGCTAGCGGCGGCACCGACCACGGCACGGCAAATAATGTATTTGTGATGAATGGCAAGCTGAAAACTTCGGGTTTCTACAATGCTGCGCCTAATTTGGCAGATTTGGACAATGGCGATTTGAAATACGAGATTGACTTTAGAAGGGTCTATGCGAGTCTTTTGGAAGATTGTTTGCAAAGTGATGCGCAGGCGGTGTTGAAAGGTGGGTTTGATAAATTGAAGCTATTTTAAAGAGATACTTTCTACTTACGGGTGTACGAAGTCTCCTTTTTATCAACATTGTACTTGAAAACAGCATTGAGTCAATGCAAGAAATTCGCGCAATAAGTATGCTCAGTAAGTCTTTTCCATCCATAAAAAACTCTTAGACATACTTGTTGCGCGATCTCAAGAACTTTACTAAGACTTGTTCCGAGTGTTGTTCAAAACTTCGTATGCACCTATTTTCTACTAGCAAAAGATTCGCAGAGCGAGAGAATAACACACTTTCTTCGCTCCACAAAACGATCAGGCAACTACTTTTTAGTTCGCTGATAATACATCACAATGCTTGCCTTTGCCAAGGTATTGTTCCAAAGATAGTAGCCAACTGTCGCAGGATTAGCATTTGCATTCAGCCCTAGCTGTTCAACTTTCAGTGCATGAACTGTAATTATGTATTGATGCAATCCGTGATTTTCTGGTGGGCAAGGGCCGCCATAGCCAGTCGTTCCGTAATTCGTCATGCTTTGTATTGCGCCTTTGGGCATTAGCTTCAAATCTGCGTTGCCCGCTCCAGTTGCTAAATTCATCACATCGGCAGGGACATCGAAAACAAGCCAGTGCCACCAACCGCTTCCAGTAGGTGCATCTGGATCGTACATGGTGATCGCAAAACTCTTTGTGCCTTCAGGGGCATTTTTCCAACTCAATTGTGGTGATTGATTAGCTCCTGTGCAACCAAAACCATTAAATTCTTCCGTTTTGCTCGCTTGTCCCCCTACATCTTCACTGCTCAGCGTGAAAGTATTTTGTCCAAGTACAGATAGTGATACAAAGAGCAGTAAGCTAAAAAGTAACTGTAACTTTTTCATCGTTCAAACTTTTTTTTGATTTAAAAACTGATGCAAAAGTAGCTCGGCTGAACCCACAATAAAATCGGATTGTGTTCAAAAAGTGTTGCTAAAAGCTCAAAACTTAGATAAAATCGAAAGGGTCAACTACTTTTATCCCTTAGATAAGCATGTCGATTATTTATGCAAATAGCGATTATACAAATCTCATTTTTTTTGACATTTAACTCAGATATAGTTCAAGTCAATATCCGCAAATTGAGCAACAAGTATGCTCAGTGATTTTCTTCGGACGGAAACACAAGTTTCAAAAATTTAGTAAAGCTATTACTGCCACACAATGGAGTGTTTTACCCGTTATTCACATTATTTATTCCATTTTACCTTACTGATACTGCTTTGGCGTCACCCCATATTTGGACTTAAATGCCTGTACAAAACTGGAAAGCGTCTCGTAACCGATTGTTGTGTAAATATCGGATGCTCTTTTTTGTTCCTGCTTCAATAAGAAAGCAGCATATTTCAGTCTTTGATCTTGAAACCATTTGATAGGAGAAGTTGCGTATTGCTTCACGAAGGCGCGTTTAAAGGATGATACACTCATGTTGGTCAGAAAAGCTAATTCTTTCAGGCTCAATCTATTATATTTATTGCTCTCTACCACGGCAATTAGTTTTTGACTTTGTTCATCGCGTTCAGAGAGCATAGCATACAGAAAATCGCTTCCTCTTTTCTCCACCAAAAAAAGCATAATCTCTTCAAACTTGATAGCCAGTAAATTGCGCTGACTGTTGGACGATAGCTTTGAAAGCTCCACTAAGCTTTGCACATAGTGCCTTATGAATGCATCGTATGAAAATGAATAGACAGCTTGCTTGTGAATTTTTTCGGGTGGACTAAGATCAAATTTTCTAATCAATTGCAGCATGGCTTCGTTAGAAAAAAAGAGCAACATACTGCTGTAGCTTCTATTGGTAGCGGATAATTTTTCGGTCATCAGACAACGTCCCGATTGCATCAATAAGAATTTGGCATTATCAATGGAGATGCTACCCTGTTCTGTTATAACCTCCTTTTTACCTTCGATCAAAAAACTGAAAGTATTTTTTGTGAGGTTGATGAGTTGCTTATTGGAACTCTCGCGCGTTCGGTAATCATACAAGCCAATAATAGCATCATCCTTTAATATGGAAGGATCAGGTATCGTGATTGTTTTCATTTTTTTACAAAGGCTGTTTTAAAGATGAGTTAATAGGCAAGCTCTAAAGTGCTAAGAAAAATAAGACTTCGTCCTACCCTAGCAAATTAATAACAGTTTTGTGGCAAGCCTACACACTAATTTACTTACTTTCGGGCCAATTTTGAAGCCCTTCATAAATACGAATAGCAACATGGATGCAGCGGGACAAAAAACGCTAAAAATTGGGACGCGAGGTAGTAAATTAGCACTTTGGCAAGCCTATTTTCTGCAAGATCAATTGCGGCAAGTTGAAACAGAATCGGAATTGGTTATCATCAAAACCAAGGGCGATAAAATACAGCACTTGGGGTTCGATAAAATGGAAGGTAAAGGCTTTTTTACCAAAGAAATAGAAGATCATTTGCTGCGTGGCGATATAGACGTGGCTGTGCATTCCATGAAGGACTTACCCACCACTATGCCAGAAGGTTTGGCGATTTCTGCGGTTTCGTACCGAGCCGATCCATCTGATTGTTTACTCATCAGCCCGAGTGCTTTTGATAAAACGAAGCTGCTGAAATTAAAATCAGATGCCATAGTCGGTACTTCTTCTGCTCGTCGCAAAGCGCAGCTACTCGATTTTCGACCTGATTTCCAACTCAAAGACATCCGTGGCAATGTACCAACGCGCATCCAAAAATTACGCGAAGGACAATTTGATGCCATTATGCTGGCTTCGGCGGGCATCGCTCGCTTGGAAATCGATGTATCCGAGTTTGAAGTAATCCATTTCGACCCCAGAGAATTTGTCCCTGCTCCTGCGCAAGGTGTACTAGCCTTTCAAGTCAATAAGGCAGACACGCCGACTAGACGAATCCTGCAAAAAATTCACGACTTTTCCGTAGCGAACGTAGTAAAAGTAGAACGAAAAATTTTGCAACTATTGGATGGTGGTTGTCAAATGCCCGTTGGAATCTATTGCAAACAAGATCAATTGAGCAATTATCACGTTTGGGCGGCTATAGCTGACAGTTGGGACAGCCCATTGAAAACTGTGCAACTTTCTTCTTCTACTTCTGCTGGTTTAGCAGAAAAGGTAGTCGAGGCTTTGAACGAAAAGCAAGCATAGGTTATGCAATCGCTAAAAGCTAGACTTTGTTTATTCGTTGAATTGATGATTTGTTTGTTACCTCAATTCCCTTGATTTCACTTTTTTCGATTAATAATTAGTCGTGTACGAAGTTTTTGGCAATGCTCAAAATAAGCCTTGGTCAATCCCTTGAGATCGCGCAACAAGTATGCCTAAAGGTTTTTTATGGACGGAAACACAAAATTTTCCTATTTTTTCTGGAAAAAATAGGAAAATTTTGTGTTTCCGTCCAAAGAAACTTACTGAGCATACTTGTTGCTCAATTTTCTTGCATTGGCTCAGGCTGTTTCTAGTCAAAATGAGATTTCACATACGCTACGCTTACTGGCAAACCAAAAATTGGATAGGACAATCCAGAAATCATTGCTGGTGGGCGACAACAGCTTTCCTAACACTACCATGCTTCAACAACAATTGATTCGCTATTTCGTATTCCAATCCAAGTTCTTGCATCAACATCTTTGTCCCACGATCTACTAATTTGTTGTTGCTCAGTTGCATATCTACCATTTTGTTATCCACTACCCTACCCAATCGAATCATTACACTCGTACTAATCATATTCAGCACCAACTTTTGAGCCGTCCCAGCCTTCATACGTGTACTGCCCGTCACAAATTCTGGACCCGTGATGACTTCAATTGGGAAATCTGCGTATTGACTAATTGGAGCATTAGGATTACAAGTGATGCCTCCCGTTGTGATACCATTTTCCTGGCAAATGCGTAGTCCGTGTACCACGTAAGGTGTTGTTCCAGAAGCTGCTATTCCAATGACGACATCGCCTTCGTTGACGAGATACGCCTGCAAGTCTTGCCAAGCTTGCTGCTCACTATCCTCCGCAAACTCTTGCGATTTTCGGATAGCTGCATCGCCACCTGCCATCAGACCGATCACCCAATCGTGCGGAACACCATAGGTCGGTGGACATTCAGAAGCATCCACGATACCTAGCCTACCGCTGGTTCCAGCACCGATATAAAATAGTCGCCCACCTACTTTCATCTTCTCGACAATAGCCTGTACTAAAGGATCAATGCTCGGAATTGCCTTTTCAACGGCATCAGGAACGGTCTTATCTTCCTGATTGATATGAATGAGCAAATCTTGAATGCTCATTTTTTCAAGGTGACGATAATTGGAGGGTTGCTCTGTTATTCTTTGCATGGTAGACTTATTTACTCAGGCTAGTATGAAGCTTCGAGTATTATTTAATATGAATATTAGAAGCCTCCTGAGATCGCACAACAATTCAACGAATAAACAGGGGCTAGCTTTCAGCGATTACCATATTATTCTGCACGCTTGACTTCGATATTTTCCAACTCAATCCTAGATAATTCTTCCAATTCGCCTGCTTCGTATAGTTTAGGCAAATCAGCAAGCGGCGTGTCTTTTGCTGCTTTGTAATTGACGTAATCTTGGAAGCGTATACCGTCTATGGTTCTAATATTGTAAGCAGAACGAAAACGAACTCCTCCTTTGTTCACGTGAAAACTGTACGCCAAATAGTCCAATTGATAATTTTCAGCCGCAAACCAATAATAATATACGTCATCAAAATCTTCGCCGCCTCCGGCTTCATCAAAGGTTACTTTAACCACTTGATAGGTTTTGTCCTTTATCGTAGTAGTACCCTCGTAGGTTTTATTGACCGCTGCATCATTCAGATGATAGGGCAATTGTGCAAAATAATTGACGGAATTGACGGAGCCTGAATAGCGCGCAACCATAGTATCTGGAACGCTTATGGTTTGTCCATCTATTTGACGCTCAAAACCAGCGTTATTTACAATATCTTTGATGCGCTGTCCATCTTTTTCAAAAGATCGTGTGTATTCAAATTCAGCCCCTTGATTATGGATACTGTAAGTTCCTTTTCTGAATTTGTAAGACACCTCTAATTGCTCGTACGCTTCTCCGCCGTGTGTCTTGATGGCTTGATCGACGATAAATTGCGCTTTGTCTTTGGTGGTTTCTAAGCTTTCTTGCTTGCAGGAAAAAAGAGCAGTAAAAAGCATAAGACTGATGATTATTCTTTGCATAAGGAATGATTATTTAAGGGACTATAACAGCTTAGGAACGGTGAATAAATAAGGTTGCTTTCTTGACAAAATATTTTTGTACTAATCGAGGCGGAAAAATTCGCGTATAGCCTTTGCTGCATAAGGATTTTTCCAACGAAGAGTAGTGCAAAAAGATGAAGTCAAGATGGTAAAGTTATTTTTTCAACGTTCCTTATGCTCAATGTTGGCTTAGTACAAGGTATAAAGAAGTTGTTATTTGTCGGTTAAATATAATATTTTTGATTATGAATAAAACACCATCCTGCTGAAGTTGTACCAGCAAAATCTAAACTGAAACTGAAAAACTGTGTCTGAAACATCACGACTGACAAACGAGCCGTAAACTCTTGTTATAAGCCTGCGGCTCGTTCGAAACACTTAGCTGTTTACTGTGAAACATCATATCTACGATTCATTCCTTTCATAAAAGCGGTCATTGAATCGACGAACAGATAGCCTTTACTATATCGAAGATTTAAATCTTTAAATTCCAGACGCTCAAAATTACTTTGTACGAAAGGAGCTTGCTTAGTTGATGCAATTAACCTCAACTTTCCCAATGAAGGCGTATGCAATACAAAGTATTCTCTATCTGCATCGTATTCACCTAGCTCAAAATTAGTGTCCCAATCCACATTCTCTTCAAAAAAATTCAAGACCTTTGTCACGACGCCAGCCTCTATATCAGCATAATAGTTTGCTTTTTCTTTCATTCTTTTATTATACTGAGCAGTTTTTTCAAATGCTTGCTTTTGACTCCAAGCGGCAACAGCTTCCTCTGTAAGTAAGGAAATCCTATCTTGCAGATTAGGAACACGCCACAAACGGACAGAACCATCACGGCTTGCACTTGCTAGTAATTTTCCATCTGGGCTAAATTTAACTTCTTCAACATCAGAAGTATGCACATCTTTAGAGATATCCAGCACTTGCTTTCCTGTCGCTAAGTCCCATATCTTTACAGTTTTATCACCACCAGAAGTAGCTAGAACTAAGCCTTTCGGATCAAAAGCCACTGACCAAACATCAGTCACGTGTCCTGGAAAACTTAATATCTCTTCGGCAGTCTGATAATTCCAAAGTCTTGCTTTATTATCCCATCCACCGCTTGCTAAAAACTTAGAATTGTGACTCCACTTCACATCCCAGACTTCATCTGTGTGTCCTCGAAGTACTTTCTTTAACTCTCCAGTTTCAATATCCCATATCCTAAGATGATGGTCTCCACAAGCTGTCACTACCTGAGTGCCTTCCTTGTTGAAATCAACAGAAGTTACATTATCTTGATGACCACTGAGTGTTTGTAGTCTTTTTCCAGTGCTGACATCCCAGATGATAGCCGTCCTATCCCAACTTGCACTACATATAAGTTTTCCATCTGGACTAAAGGTCAAATCACGTACATAGTCGTTATGTCCTTCTAGCTTTAATATCTGTTCTTTAGTAATCAAACTCCAAAGAATAATCGTTTTGTCTACGCCTCCAGTGGCTACAATATTTCCTTTTGGAGAACAAGCTACTGCTAGAATATCGTCTGTATGTCCTTCCATAGACGCTGTCAAGTTTCCAGTAGATACGCTCCAAATATCCACTGTTTTGGCACCTCCTCCACTGATAATATAAGAACCATTTGGTGTGAAATCAATTCCTATGATTGCATCTTCGGTAATTATACTTTTCTTCAAATAAGTCGTATCACTTGCCTGAGCACTTACACTCAGCATGGAACAGATGGAGAATAGCAAATAGATTCGTGTAATAAGTAACATTTCAAATCGCATAACTTAATTGTAATTATTATTGTATTATATAAAATTATAGCTCTGTAAATTTTTATTTCTTTTCATAAGCATTGTGTAAAAACAGTGTTATTCCAATTAGTTTGGTGATGATTATTGATCACTTCAGTAACGCTCAATGGATTTTCACCTGTAAAATGACCAAGAGTCCTTACTTACAGTAATGGTATTCTGTAAAATTCAATTACCTATGGTGATGCCAAGTGGAAAGCCCCAAAAGGCGGACATCTACTGTGGCTCACAATGAGCTACAATACCAGTGATATTAATTTTACGACTCTTAATAATTTTTGGCAACAAAAGAATGGATGGATGGGGTTTTTGAGCTTACAAGTTTTGTATTTTAAGTTTTCTCTTTTCTCTAAAAAATAGTTTGTGTAGACCACAAATACTAAAAAGCATCTTTTGGTGTATTAAAATTAAATAAAGTATAAATTGTTTAATGCTTTTTTACGATTATTTTAAAAAAGGTTACAACAACGTAGCAATTATGACATATATTGTTTGCATTTATCACAAGCAAAACTAGTCAATTGTTAGCAAGGGAATGGATTGTAAGTGTAAAATTTTTTCAGTACAATGTAATAATTATATGAATACAATCGAGGTTCGTTTTTTAAAGTTTTTCTTCCATTTTTTTTAAAATCTAGTAGTACGCAGCCAATTACAAATAGCTAAAGTCAGCTTACAGTAAATACAGATTATTAATAAAGTCCTCCTGGTCTTCGGTCTATATTTTTGCTAGTATCTTCTACATTAGGCAATTGAACTGTAGCTGAAAATTGAAGTGCGGTAGTATCATTCAGGCTCTCAAAAAAAGTGATTAACAATTCTTTTTCGTCAGCATTCAACTTATCCTCATAGTTGTCTTCATACCATACATGCTGTTTGAACAAATAATCAAATAACGCTTTCTTTGAGCTTATCCTTCCATCGTACATATAAGGTATAGTGTAGTCTATGTTTCTCAGTGTCGGTACTTTAGTCTTTACATCCTCCTTACAGATATAATACTGCTGACTACCTGCGACAGTATTCAGCCCCGAAAACAAAGGAGGTTGATGACATATTCCACACTGTGCCTTTCCCATGAATAAATCAAAGCCTTTTAACACTTTCTCACTGTCTTTGACTTGCTTATTTCCCTGCATTAAGTGATCGAAATCTGATTCAAAACTATTCAAAGTAGCAACATAACTAGTGATTGCTTTACTGATTTGTGTAGAATCAATCTTATTCCTTTTAGGAAAAGCTAATTTGAAATACTGTCTGTACGCTTTAGAAGCATTAAGCTTAGATATAATTTCCTTATACGTTGAGCCAAATTCTTGATTGGAGTGTATCACGAAATCAATTTGCTCCTGCAGAGTTTTTTTGGAACGATCATGTCCGTATTCTATATTATATATGGAGTTAATAAGCGTTGGAGAATTAGTCTTCAATCGATCAGGATAGTCCAAGGCAATACTTGTTGTTCTCCCGTCTGTAAATGCTTTCTGGGGCTGGTGACAAGAAGCACAAGTCCTTTTATTGTTTATAGAAAGTATGGGGTCATAAAATAATAATTTCCCCAATTGGATTCGCTTTTCATTACCCAAGTCAAAGTCTTTACCATGAAAATGAGTGGGAGATATCCAATCCTTGTTAAACAATCCCTTTTCATCAAGCGTCGTCCGAATAGTTGACATATTAATTTGATAGGCAGGGTAATTCTTTTGCAACTCTTTCAGAAACTTCTGATGAAGTGGCAATATATTTCTTTCATAGCAATCTATGTAGCTTATATCATTGAATGTCTTTCGTCTAAAGTAATTGGACAATCTTTTGTAATATTTGCTGTAGTGCTTAGCTTCATTTAGGTGTTTCAGCAAAATTAGATGCTGATTTAGTATTTTATCGTAATCATTAATCACTTCTTCTGTATCCAAATGATAGGAAGCTGTCAGCAGTGAAGCGTAAATATCTTGCTGCTGAATCATTAAAGCAGCAAGTACTTCGGGTATGCTCCACTCATGTTGAGATATTTTATCTTCCAATTGTCGGATAAAACCCTCTAGAGCAGCAAGCGCAAGTTGGATTTTTTCCTCATTTGGCTCTTTTTGCAACAATTCGTGTTCTATCATCTGTAAGCTTCCATAAGATTCATAACATTCGCTTGAATCTAGAACTTTGAACTTCATATCATTTACGCTTCGTTGCTCCTCTATCAAGTCCAATGGAAAATAAGACCAAGAAAGTACGAAGAAAGCAGACCTCATAGTCTTAAAATTAGGCTTACTTTTTTCTGTTTTGAAATTCTTTACGGCTGTAATTAATGAGTTGATATTTGATGTTAGTATCGTTTTAACTGACTGATTATCAATATTGTATTCTCGTGATTGATGATAAATACCAATAGACAAGAGAAAAGAAAAAGTAATTCCAATAATTTTCATTTATAACGCGTGTGTAGTAATGTTAAAACATGTATAGCACGCATTATTACGATGGAAGGAGAATTTTGTTTGTAACGCAAAAGTCAAGCTTTTATCAAGTGGCTCAAAATCGGAGTCAAAAATATTCCTTTGTTGCCCAAAATACACTGTGCATATCTATTGAGTAATTTCAAGTACTGTTTATAATATCTTTTCAGGGATTACTAGCAAGACTACGCTAAGATAGAAGTTATTATATCCAGAGCATCATGAAAGCACAAAAGCGAACACCACCAATCGGCAGTATTCGCTTTTTAAATAGGACAGCTTTCAGCTATTCGATGACTTACGCCATCACTCCTTGTTCCTTTAAGTAAGTTTTCACCCACTCACTTGTCACAGACTTAGGTCGCTCCAATGGCATACCCATAGCTCTTGACCAGCACAAGGCAGCTAGTACGCCCAAAGCTCTGGAGACGCCAAACAGCACGGTATAGTAACTGTACTCTTTCAGTCCATAATGTACCAAAAGTGCGCCCGAATGTGCATCCACGTTAGGCCAAGGGTTTTTCACTTTGCCCAAGCTCTCTAGAATTGGTGGCACGACATCAAAAATTTTCCAAATCACATTTACAATGTCATCGTCTTTGATGTAGCGTTCGGCAAAATCCTTCTGAGCCGTAAATCGCGGATCGGGGCGACGTAAAACGGCATGTCCATAGCCAGGAATGACTTTACCAGCATCCAATGTTTCTTGTACGTACTGCGCAATTTGCTCCTTAGTTGGTTGATTTGTTCCCAACTGATCTAGCATATTAAATACCCACTTAATCACCTCTTGATTGGCTAATCCGTGCAAGGGTCCAGCCAGAGAATTCATACCAGAAGCAAATGATAAATACGGATCAGCTAGTGTCGAATTCACTAAATGGGTCGTGTGCGCAGAAGCATTACCACCTTCGTGATCGGCATGGATCGTTAGGTAGAGTCGCATTAAGTTTTTGAAATCATCCCCTCCAATACCGAGCATATGGGCATAGTTGGCTGCCCAGTCTAAGCTCGAATCTGCTTCGATTTGTTCATTATTGTGGAATAGTCGGCGATAAATGTAGGCAGCTACTCTTGGTAGTCTAGCAACCAAATTCATGGTGTCCTCATAAGTGGCATCCCAATAATCTTTTTTGCTCATGCCTTCATCGTAGCGTTTTGCGAAAACACTATCGCTTTGCATAGCAGTAATGACGATAGAAAACTGCGTCATAGGATGTGTGTCCGCTGGCATACTCTCTAATACATCAAAGGCTTGCTGTGGGACGGTTGCTCGTCTTGCCCATTCTTCCGACAACCATTTTACTTCTGCTTCGGTTGGAATTTCGCCTGTCAGCATCAACCAAAACAAACTCTCTGGTTGTGGCTCTTTGCTGCCATTGATACGTGGCAATTTTTCTTGTAATTGCGGAATGGAATAGCCTCTAAATCGAATACCTTCGATGGCATCTAGCTGAGAAGTTTCCCAAAGCATCATTTTAATGCCACGTGCGCCACCGAGTACTTGACGCAGCTTTACTTCGTCTACTTTCAGGTCGCCGTGTTCTTTTAGCATAGCGCGCATCTCGGTGAATAAGGCTAAGGCTTTTGCTTGAAATTTCTGCTTGAGGGGATCTGTCATATTTTTTAAGTGTTTAGTGTAATCTGTATGAAAGTTCATTGATAATAATAGCTTGCGTCCTTGCAACTCGCTGATAAGCTTCCACTATTGTAGTCCGATATTATTTATTTAAATAGAACTTATTTTATCGCTTCGTAAGGAATAGCTTTCATTCCTCCACCATTCAATTTTGAACTGCTTCGATAGTTGATTACGTATTGTTTATTAATATATATTGTTTGTTCTATTAATTATGTAACCATACAACAACTAGTGCATGGTTTTTAACTCTGCTATGGCTTTACTCAGTGCCGCTTTATCCTCACCACTTGCTTTCAAAGTCTCTATCTTTTGACGCAAAAGTTGGCGTTTTTGTTCGCGTACTTGTTTATAAATTACTAATTGTGTCTCGCTCAGTATACTTTTGACACCCATCAGAGTTTGTCGCTCCAAATTTGCGGTCTTCTGCTCATAAAGTTCAGCATTGGATGATTTAGTATCCTCTAATTCGGTAAGGTTGAAATATTTGGTTTCCAGCATCTGTTGGACTTGCTTTTGCTGCGTTTCGTTGAGTTGATAGGTTTGTGTATAGCCATCCAATTCTTGCTGCAATGCCGCATTTTGTTGCGCAGTGGCAAGTTGGATAATAAATAGTAGGCTAAACGCTAATGCAATGTATTTTTTCATGTATTGTTATTTTTTGAATGAGATAGTAGGCAGTCTTTTGGGTGCATCTCAAAATGTCGTTTTGTTGATTAAAAGGCGAATTTTCGTTTGTATTTCATGCAGTCGCATCCGAAATTCTACAGAGGAGGATTTTCGGATGCTCCAAGGGTTTTTTAAGGGCAAGAAGCGTTAAAGTTTTAACGCTTCTTGCCCTTAAAATCCCCCTAGCAGAAAGTTTTTCACCTTTGAAAAAAACTTTCTGCGACATTTTGAGATG
>JBCDKV010000062.1:0-12561 GCA_038746215.1 Bacteroidota bacterium
CGCCTACAAATGCAATTTGGTGAGCTATCGAGCCGTGGAAGATGTCATCATCAATAGTTCGGAGGAAAAAATGGGAGTCAGCGAAGCCTTTATGGATATCGGCGACGATCCTAGAATCAAAGTGGTGGGTATGTCCTTGGGAGATTTGTTTTTCAATGGACAAGTCGCGGATGCCATCATTTACGCACACAATAAAGGCAAGCTCATTTTCACTGCTGCTGGTACTTCTACCTTTTTCACGGGCTTTTTTGTCATTTTTCCTGCCAATATGGATGAAACCATCGCCGTGACAGGAGTTAGAAACGAAAGTATCAACAATCGAACTAAATGTAGTACTTGTCACACGGGTTCAAAAGTCGATTTCGTGAATGTGATGCAAAGAACGTCTGATAATGGTCGACTCGCGATCACCCTCAACCAGACAGACAATTCACAATCGTATAGTGGTGGTTCTTCCTCTGCAACGGCTTCCACGGCTGGTATCGCGGCATTGGTTTGGGGGCAAAATCCAAATTGGACGAGCGGACAAGTCCTCAATAAATTGATTCAATCGTCCGACTACTATCCCAATCGAGACAACGATTTTGGGTGGGGAAAGATAGATGCGGCAGCTGCCGTTTCCAATACGCTCAGTGCGGGCTGCACGACTTCTTTCAGCAACGAAGCGACCATAGAAATTGCCAATATCGAATTTCCAGCCTCCGACGACGGCTTTTTGGATAGTCAAAACGAATGGGTGATTACGCTCGGCTCGGAATCTTTCTACTTCAATGTGGAAGAAGATGGCGCATCGGGTAATCCTGCTAACTACATTGACTTGGATGTTTGCGGCAGTATTCCTATGACCGTTGATTTGGGGACAAGTGCTTGCAATCAGGCACAGCTCAATCTCTTTGTTTCTTCCCACGAAGACGATGGATTGTTCAGCGATTGTGAGTACGATAATGGACTGAGTAATGATGATTTGCTGAGTTCCGAAACACTAAGCGTGAACTTGAATCAAAACACTTTTACACACAATGGGGCGGCAGGTGATTTTGTATTCACCTATGTCGTTCACTGTACGCCTACTGCTTCGCCTGCCGTCTCGGTGGAAGGCGATACGACCATTTGCCAAAATAATCCACCTTCCGAAATTGTATTCACCGCCGCTGGTGGACAAGCACCCTACACCATCAGTTATACTGTCAATCAGGGTGCGACGCAAACGGTACAAACGACAGGCAATACCGCAACTTTGACACCAAGCACGGCGACATTGGGTAGTTTTGAATACGAAGTGAGTAGGGTAGAAGATGCGAATACCTGCTTTCAAGATCAAGCGGCGACTGTCAGTGTAGCCGTGATTGATAATTGTAGCGTAAAAATGAATGCCAAAAGCTTTTTGGAAGGAAATTACAGTAGCTTTGGCGCTGGCGATATGCTAAGACAGCGAGGGGAAGTACCGAGTCTCGACCCTTACGGCAATGGTGCGCTCATCAGCGATCCAGCAAGTGTTATAGCCGATCAGGGGGAAAATACCATTATTGATTGGGTAGAAGTGATTTTGCGATCAGCCGATGCTCCTTTTGGCGTAGTGAGCCGACAATCTGCCCTTTTGCAATCGGATGGCGATATTGTCGCAACGGATGGCGTTAGTGCTTTGAGGTTTCCTAATGTTCTTCCCACTACTTATTACATCAGCATTCGACACCGCAATCATTTGGAAGTGACGCTGCAATCGCCTTTGTTGTTGGTGGCTTCGGAAGATTGACTTAAATTACACTACTGGACAAAACACAAATTTAAAACACTAAGTACACTTAGAAACACTAAGAAAAGCAGCTAGTGTAGCTATGTAACCTGCTTCTCTTATCTAATCTAAAATATCCAGTAGTCTAGACTTAGAGCTTGTTGGGATTTTTCCCTTAATCGTAATTTTACTAAAAAGGTGTAATAACGAATCTTGAACAAGGAATACCGAATAACGAAGTTTGCCAATAGGACGTGTACCACCTTCGACATTTATTATTCCTTGTTCGATATTAGTCGTGTACGAAGTTTTGAGCAACACTTTCAATAAGTCATGAGAAAGCTCCTGAGATCGCGCAACAAGTATGCTCAAAGGGTTTTTATGGACGGAAACACAAAATTTCACTAATTTTTTTTAGAGAAAAATAGTGAAATTTTGTGTTTCCGTCCGAAGAGATTTACCAAGCATACTTGTTGCGCGATTTTTTGACATTGACTCAGACTATTTTTGAGTAAGATATTAAGAAAAAAAGGACTTTGCACACGCCTAATTTCTTGTTCGATATTCATTATTCAAAAAACAGCATTATCAAACGAGCGCTTACCAATTTTCTGCAAGACTTCATTGGATAAATGCTTATCCTCATTACAGATCATTCCCTGCTCAATAGATCAACGATTTAAACGAATCAACAAGAGCTAGCTTTTAGCAATTGCTTCGGAACAGATCACTACATTTTTGGTTATAGCTACAAATAATATGCGTAAAATTTTATTTTGCTATATTTGCGTAGCGAAATAGATAATTTTTTAGGTAAAGAATCGACAAGCCGACCCATTTTATTTGATATTTTTAGGTGATTTGATGATTTGGTAAGCACTCAATTGCCGTATCATCAACTGAATAAATGATTAAGACAACTAGAAACGAACTTTCATTTTCATACTGTATCAATGTAATTGGATGAGCTTGTCCTAAAAATCAACTTATGAGTGAAGTATCAGCGGAACAGCGTCCGTGGTTAAAGAATTATCCGAGTGGAGTGCCAGCGAATATTGATCCAGACAAATACGAGTCGGTGGTCAATATGCTGGAAGAATCGTTTGAAAAGTATAAAAAACTGCCCAATTTCTCCTGCATGGGTAAAACCCTGACTTACGGAGAGATAGATAAAATGTCGCAGCAATTTGGGGCTTATTTGCAATCGAGAGGACTGAAAAAGGGAGACAAAGTTGCCCTGATGATGCCGAACTTATTGCAATATCCCATTGCTTTGTTTGGGGCAGTGAGAGCGGGATTGGTAGTTGTCAATACGAATCCTTTGTATACGCCTCGCGAAATGGAACACCAGTTCGTGGACTCCAATACAAAAGCGATTGTCATATTAGAAAATTTCGCGTTCAACCTGCAAAAAATCATCGATAAAACAGAAATTGAAGTAGTCATCACGACCAGCATCGGAGAACTACTACCAACGGTCAAAGGCATGATTACCAACTTTGTAGTGCGCAAAGTCAAGAACATGGTGCCGAAATTTGACATTCCGAATACGGTAAGTTTCAAAGATGCACTAGCGGGAGGTAAGAAATTTAAGCTGCAAAAACATACCATTGCACGCGAAGATGTTGCGATTTTACAATACACGGGCGGAACAACTGGACGAGCGAAAGGAGCGATGTTGACACATCGCAATTTGATCTCCAATATGATGCAAATTGGTGCGATTATGGATCCTTTTGTCGAGGAAAGCAAGGAAGTAATACTTTGTCCGCTTCCCATGTACCATATCTTCGCCTTGACCGTAAACGTATTTGCGCCCATCAATAAGGGTTTTCACGGCATCCTAATCGTGAACCCAAGGGAATTGAAAACGATTGTTAGTGCATTCAAAGACTATCCCATCTCGATGATGACGGGAGTGAATACTTTATATAATGCGCTGCTGAATTTTAAACCCTTTGCCGAATTGGATTTGAGTGGCATGAAAATCGCTGCGGCTGGTGGAACGGCACTCCAACGTCCAGTGGCAGAAAAGTGGCAACAGGTGACAGGTACGAGTATTAGCGAAGGCTACGGCATGACCGAATCTTCGCCCGTGGCGACTTCCAATCCATATGATGGCAGTGGGCGTGTTGGCACGATAGGAATTCCTGTTCCTTCTACCGATGTCCGAATCGTAGATGAACAAGGTAGTGCGCTCGGACCCAATCAAGTAGGAGAAATACAAATAAAAGGACCACAGGTGATGAAAGGCTATTATAACCGACCACAAGCCACCGCCGATACCATAAAAGACGGCTGGTTATCTACGGGAGACATCGGAGAAATGTCCGACGATGGTTTTTTCAAAATCGTGGATCGCAAGAAAGATATGATCTTAGTATCTGGCTTCAATGTCTACCCCAATGAGGTAGAAGAAGTCGTGGCAGGGCATCCTAAAGTGATGGAAGCTGCTGCTATCGGTATTCCGAGTGAAAAGTCGGGAGAAGCCGTAAAGATTTTTGTAGTAAAAAAGGATAAGTCACTGAGCAAGGACGAATTAATTAGCTACTGTCGAGAAAACATGACTGGATATAAAGTGCCTAAAGCCGTCGAGTTTAGGGACGAATTGCCGAAATCAACAGTCGGAAAAATCTTAAGGAAGGATTTGCGCGAATCGTGAATCCAAACCAAGTGCTTATTTACATGTTCTCTGGAACTATTTTTTACTAGCAATTACGCAGCACCTTATTTTCGAGGTGCTGCATTTTTTTTGGATAAACAGGACACAAATTTCAACGTAATGTAAGAAATCCTACCTATTCTACTGTTTTATTTTAAACTAAGGCATGTGCTTCTTTAAATACAGACAAAGCCGTATCTTTCGTTTCTAATAATGGACCGCCGCTCCTAATTAGCAGTCACACAAACTTCCAAATACACTATATCGAAAATGCACCATGAATTTTAAAATATTTGTTGTAGAAGATGATCCTTGGTACGCCCAAATTCTGAAGCATCACCTCTCGCTCAATCCAGACTACACCATAGAATTATTCGATTCAGCGAAAGATTGTTTAGACCATTTGTACCTGCAACCAGATGTCGTTTGCATTGACTACGGACTGCCCGATATGGACGGAAATGTATTGTTGCGAAACATCCAAACTCGGAATAGTAGCGTTCCCGTCGTAGTCATTAGCGCACAGGAAGAAATTTCCGTAGCCGTCGATTTACTGAAAGCGGGCGCGCGCGACTACATCATCAAAAACGATCATACTAAAGACTTACTCTGGCAATCCCTCATCAAGATTAGAGAAACCGCTGATTTGAAGCAAGAAGTCGCGGTATTGAAAGCAGAATTAGGACATAAATACACCTTCGAAAACAGCATTATTGGGCAAAGTGCCGCCCTCAAACGTACTTTCAAACTCATCAAAAAAGCACTGTCCTCCAACATCAATGTTTCTATTACGGGCGAAACGGGAACGGGCAAAGAAGTGGTCGCCAAAGCTCTACATTTCAATAGTACGCGTAAGGACAAGCCCTTCGTTGCCGTGAATATGGCAGCTATTCCCAAAGAACTCATTGAGAGCGAATTATTTGGACACGAAAAAGGGGCTTTCACAGGAGCAATGAGTCGAAAGGTAGGGAAATTCGAGGAAGCAAACGGCGGCACTATCTTTTTGGACGAAATCGGAGAACTCGACTTGAATGTGCAAAGCAAATTGCTGCGTGTTTTGCAGGAAAGGGAAGTCGTGCGAGTAGGCAGCAATAAAATCATCAAGTTTGATGTGCGCTTGATTACTGCTACGCACAAAAATTTGAAAGAAGAAGTACAAAACGGCAATTTTCGAGAAGATTTGTACTACCGAGTAGTAGGGCTGCCCATAGAATTGCCGCCGCTGAGAGATCGCGACCAAGATGTGTTGATTTTGGCTAAGCACTTCATCAAAAAATACGCAAAAGATAACAAATGTGCTGCCCTCAGTTTGCATCCAAAAGCCAAAGCAAAGCTGCTACAGTACAACTATCCTGGGAACGTACGAGAACTAAAAGCCATCATTGATCTGGCTTGTGTAATGTCCGATGGTCAGGAAATCATAGCGGATGACATTACTTTTCATACCGTGCAAGGCGATGAAGTTTTTATGGCATCCGAAAAAACACTTCGAGCCTACAATGTCGATATTATCCACTATTTCCTAAAAAAATACAACAACAACGTAGTCAAAGTAGCCCAGAAGCTGGAAATTGGGAAGTCTACCATTTATAATATGATAAAAGCAGGGGAGATCACTACTAAATAAGAATACCTAACAATGAAATCAACCTACGTCCACGCTGGCGATACGAATGCCCTACAACAAGCTTTCCAACAACTGGAAGCAGACGAGCAGATTCGATCTGTGCTGTTTTTCATGGCAGATAAAACTCATTTTTCGTCTGAAATCGTCACGTCGCTGGTGCAGCAATCCTCCAAAAAAATAATTGGGGGCATTTTTCCCGAATTGATTTTTCAAGGAGAACGAAAATCAACGGGGGCGATGTTCGTTTTTTTGGAATACGAACTAGACTGTCATCTTTTCGATCTCAGGCAAAATAGCACGCAATTTCTCAACGTTTTGGAACAACGCTTCAAAGACTTTGGATTGGGCGCACGTTCTCTGTTCATTTTCAGCGATAATTTAGGGACGAATAGCGTGGCATTCATTGAGAGTTTGTACAACTTTTTTGGCATCAACCTCAAATACATGGGTGGTGCTGCTGGTTCGGAGGCTTTCACACCTTTTCCTTGCATCATAGACAATGCTGGCGTACACCAAAATGCAGCGGTCATAGGCGTTTCCAATTTGAATGCTAGATTGGGCGTGGCGCACGGCTTATCTGCCATCACGGAACCCCTAAAAGTGACTGAAGCAGTAGGTACTCGCATCAAAACGATCAACTGGCAGCCTGCTTTTTCGCTCTACAAAGAAATCGTAGAAGATCATGCTGGAAAGGTCATCACCATCAGCAATTTTTGGGATATTGTACAGTTTTATCCGCTGGGCATTGCTCGAATGGATGAAGAACGGATTCTACGTGACCTCCGCAACATAGACGATACCGCACTCGTTACGGTCAATCCCATCAATCAAGGGGAACATGTTTGCATCATGAATGGTGACAAAAATTCGTTGTTGGAAGGCGCAGAAAGAGCGCATGATTTGGCTTCTGAAAAAATGGCAAAATCAGATCAGGTATTTTGTATTAATTGCGTATCGCGAGGTACTTTTCTGCAGGAGGATTTCGTCAAAGAGATTGAAAGTGTGGGGGAACGAGAAACGGTGAACGGTATACTCACCATGGGGGAAATTGCCAGCACGGGTTACTCCATGCCCGAGATATTTAACAAAACAATTGTCGTAGCAAAATGGTAGCAGATCGTTTAAAAACAGAGTTGTTTTTCGACTTGGTGTACAGCCTATCGGACAGCTCCGAGGAAGAAGAAATATTGTCCAAAAGTATTCCTTTATACCTGAGGAAGCTCAATTGCTTTATGGCTTGCGTCTTCAAACGACCTGCCGAGGGCAACGAACTGGAATCAAAATTTATCCTGCCACATTCCATTCGAGCCAATAAAGACTGGGATATTTATATGAATGCCTTGCTGGAAAATTTACCAACTGAGCAGCGCAAATACACCGAAGGTAGTCACCTTGGATTGTACTACTACGCTTTTTACCTCAATAAGTATGGCTATTTGGTATTAGGTCGTAAGAAGCCATTCGATTTTGTATTGAAAAACGAGCTGGTCGCCATTGTCAATTTTTTGGGAAAAAGTTTGCTACAAAGTGTAGAAAGTAAATTGCTGCAAGAATCTGAAAATCAATTACGTAGAGAACGTCATTTGCTCCGTACCATCATCAATAATATCCCCATCAATGTATATGCTAAAGATACAGACTATCGAAAAATACTATGCAACAAAGCTGAATTAGAGTATTTCAATGTAGAAGACGAAAATTTAATTTTAGGCAAAACCGATGACGAGCTTTTTGAGCCTGATGTCGCTCATATTTCTTATTTAGAGGACAAATCAGTGGTGGAAGGTGGTGAGTCCATCATTAATTTAGAAAAAAAATACATTAGCGTAAAAGGAGAACCTAAAACAGCACTCATTTCTAAATTACCACTACTGGATGAAAACAACGAAATTAGTGGAATCGTAGGCATCACCATCGACATTACAGAGCGAGAAAAAAGTGAACGTAAACTACAACAGCAAGAGGAAAAGTATCGGAACATTATTTCCAATATGAATTTAGGATTGCTAGAGGTCGATCAAGAAGATCGCATCCAGTTTTGCAACAATAGCTTTGAAAAAATTTCGGGCTATGCCAAAGAGGAACTCCAAGGTCGCAAAGCCGCCGAACTTCTCATCGTGGGCGACCATAAAAAAACCATTCAAGATAAAAATACCCTGCGGACTACTGGTGCGTCCGATAGTTACGAAGTATTAGGGCGAAACAAGCGCGGAGAAATACGCTGGTGGATGATCAGTGGTGCGCCCAATTACAACGATAGAGGCGAAACCATAGGTTCGATCGGGGTACATCTGGATATTACGGAGCGCATACGGCTGAAAGAAGAATTAGAGCAAGCCCTATCGGATGCGCGAGCGGCTTCGGAAGCGAAGGAGGTATTTCTAGCCAATATGAGTCACGAAATACGTACGCCACTCAATGGTATCGTTGGGATGATTCGCCAAATGAATAAAGAATCGCTCAGCGAAAAACAGCAAAAGTACGTCAATAGTACCTCGAAAGCCACCCAGCACTTGCTTTCCATCATCAACAAAATCTTAGACATTACGAAGATAGAAGCAGGAGAACTGCGACTGGAAAGTAAGCACTTTGATTTGTCGGAATTGCTGCAAGATGTACATCATATTCTACAGGCGCAGGCGGAAGAAAAAGGACTGAAACTCAGTTTGGAATACGAATCGGGTGAACACACTGCTTTCATTGGAGACGAAGCGCGGATTCGTCAAATTTTGATCAATTTAGCGGGTAATGCGCTTAAATTTACAGAAAAAGGCGAAGTAAGCATTAGCTGTGTAGAACTGCCCATCAATAAGAGCCGCTGCCAGCTTCAGTTCGTCATCAAGGATACTGGCATTGGGATGGACGAAGACTTTATCCGAAAAATCTTCAATAAATTTTATCAGGAAGATGCGACGATCTCTAGGAAGTTTGGAGGGACAGGACTAGGCATGTTCATCACCAAAGAACTGGTGGAATTGATGGATGGACAGATTGAGATAAAAAGCGAAAAATCAGTAGGTACAGCAGTAACCGTCACCTTCAATCTGCCCATTGGACACGCAGATATGGTGGAACGCCACGTCATAGAGCCTAGCAATATTTCACTGGACAAAGCCAAAATATTGCTAGTAGAAGACAATGAAATGAACCGCATGGTAGCGCGCAATACGCTCGAACTATTGGATGCTGAAATCGTAGAAGTGGAACACGGGAAACAAGCAGTCGAACAGCTAAAAACTACCACCTTCGATCTGATTTTGATGGATATTCAAATGCCCATTATGGATGGTATGGAAGCCACCGAAATTATCCGTAAAGAACTACAAATAGCTACTCCGATCATTGCGCTCTCCGCCAACGCTTTCAAATCAGAAATAGATGCCTGTAAAGCGCTTGGCATGAATGATTACATCACAAAACCCTTCGATGAGCAGGAATTCATCAAGATGATTCTCAAGTATTGTCGTTTGAAGAACTCCCAACGTTCTAGCTCGTCGCATCTGCCGACGACTAGGCATCGAGCTGACCTGCTGTACGATCTTTCGAAGCTGCGTGAGATGAGTCGAGGTAATAAGGAATTTATCAAAAAAATGCTGCTGCTTTTCGTAGATTTAGTACCACAGTCCACGGATTTGATGCGAACGTCTTATCGCAAAGGAGATTGGCAGACCGTCAAAAAAACGGCGCATAAAATCAAGCCCAGCATTGATCATCTGAACATCTCTTCGCTTAAACCATCCATTCGTACCTTAGAAAGTATGAACATACAAGACCGACCATCGGAAGAAGTGAAACACCTACTAAAAAATGTAGTCGATCAGCTAGATGAAGCCGTTGCGCAAATTAATACTTATGAATTGAACGAGGCGGATGTTTGGGGTTAATATGGTTCAATTGTTGCATGGTTCAATTGTTGCATGGTTCAATTGTTGCATGGTTCAATTGTTGCATGGTTCGATTGTTGCATGGTTCGATTGTTGCATGGTTCGATTGTTGCATGGTTCGATTATGACGCCTCAACAATTCCTCAGTTCAACAATTCCACAATCAAATCAGCGAAAGATAGTGTGGAAACATTTCTTGCCAAAGTGGCCAGTCGTGTTCCTTCCAACCGCGTACGTCTAGCCAGTGGCGCACATTCTTTTCGTTCAATCGGCGCGACATATCTTGGCTGAAAGACAGGCAAATATCCCATTCGGAAGTACCCAAAACGATATTCATTTGCCACAAATTTGGGTCATTCAATCCGTGAATATAATCAATGGGATTGTTGAAATATACATTATCATCGTAATAGCCATCCATAAAAGAACGAACATCGAACTTTCCACTCATAGCAAAAAGATGACTCACGCGATCTGGATGACGAAAAGCAAAATTTAATGCTTGGAAAGCTCCAAAACTCGGTCCTGCCATCGCGACTTTGCCCGTACCCGTATTCCAACGAATTTTATCGACCACTTCCTCCAAGATCATCTTGTCGTACCAATTGTGGTTGCGCACTTTTTCTGCTGGATGGATACTGCGATTGTACCAACTGTGCTCATTCACAGAATTCGGGCAGTAAATTTGTACCAAGCCTTGTTCCACAAACCAGCTCGCCGAGCCGACCAAACCCTGATCCTTGCACTCGAAGTAGCGCCCCATGGTCGTTGGGAACAATACGACGGGGTAGCCTCTTTCGCCAAAAACCAACATTTCCATATCCATTCCCAAATTGTGGGAATACCATTTGTAATACTTTTCTGTCAAGATCGAATTATTTTGTCATTTGATAAATAGCTGCAAAATTAGTGCTTTCCTAGGAACAAGTTGATAGCTTTGCTTAGAAAAGTTTATTTGCTCGCTTGACATTATTTTTTTTAGATCAAAGTGTCGATCTGCTTTCGTATTCGGATAGACTTGCCCAAAATTGTTGTTTTCGTCTAAAGAGTAGAAACTGACATACTTGTTGCGCAGTCTCAAATGACTTAGCATGGCTTTGAGCGTCGAAATAACTAATTTTGTGGTGTCAAAACGAAAGTCTAAGAAATAATGGAGATGTTTATCTGAATCATAAAAGTGATGGATACTCCAGTTCTCAAATTTATAATTTTTATTTAGGACTGTACGAAGTCTGATTTTCCTTAACATTTTACTTGGAAATAGCCTGAGTCAACGTAAGAAAATCGCGCAACAAGTATGCTCAATTAGTCTCTTCGGACGGAAACACAAATTTTTCTAAAAAAAAATTGTGTTTCCGTCCATAAAAACCCTCAGGCATACTTGTTGTGCGATCTCAGGGGATTGACCAAGCACTATTTCGAGCATCACCAAAAACTTCGTACACGCCTAAATACTAATGACCAACACAAGGCAATCGTAAGAAAATTTTTTCTGTTTATGACGTTGATATGTTTATTTGTTTAACTGATAATCATTGACCAGAAAAGTAAAATCAAGGGAATCTGTGCAATAAACAGATCAACAATTCAACGAATAAACAAAGTCTAGCTTTTAACGATTGCCATACAACCAACACACATTTATTCATTCAATTCAAAAACTAAGTAGTATGAGATATTTATTTGCAGTAATAATGCTGAGTACTTTGCTAGCTGCTTGCAACAAAAAAGTAGCGAGTAAGCAAACGATAGCAGATCAAACCGAAGCAGTGAAACCTGCTGGCGTTTTCGGAGATCAGATCAATGCTAAAGATGCTATTTCTTTAGTCGATTTGGTACAAAAAATGGAAGACACAGATTCGATGGCCGTCAAAGTGAAAGGGACGGTGGAAGCAGTTTGTCAGAAAAAAGGCTGCTGGATGAACATTGTATCGAATGAGACGGATAAATCTATATTCGTGAAGTTCAAAGACTACGGTTTCTTCGTACCCTTGGATATTGCTGGACGGGAAGTTATTATGGACGGTTACGCTTACAAAGAAGTGACCTCCGTAGAAGAACTGCGCCACTATGCCGAAGATGCAGGAAAATCTGCCGCAGAAATCGCTGCTATTGATATGCCCGAAGAGGCTTTCAAGTTTATGGCGTCTGGCGTGATTTTGGTAGAGGAAGGCAAGTAAGCAGCACCAGATAAGGGAATCTACATACGCTGTCTTTTGAAAACGAATTGGAAAACTTTGTTTTTCATTCCGTTTTCAAAAGATATTTCGGACAGCATTGCTGTCCACAATGAATACTCCAAAAGGAAATTTGTATTTCGTAAAAATTTCCTTTTGGAATTGAGCGGCTAAGCTGTTTTTGTATAAATGATAGTGTCAGCACTAAGCACTCTTTCTCCTCTTTCTGGTATTTGTCTTATAATCTATACGACGTGCTTCTTCTTTGTTCTTATCGCTAAACTGTTCCTTCATCCAATCCTCGTTGTATATTTTTCCTAGATACTTCGTGCCATGATCCGAGAACAATAACACCACTACATCATCTGCGGTCAGTTCATCCTTAATTTCCATCAAAGCGGTCATAGCCGAACCACTAGAATAGCCGACGAATAAGCCTTCTTCTTTGGCTAAGCGTTTGGCATAATTGGCACTGTTCA
>JBCDKV010000063.1:0-12466 GCA_038746215.1 Bacteroidota bacterium
ATTGAACTAGAAATCAGCAGTTTGTGGTTCTGACAAGGTGAAAAATTAACTGCATATCTGGATACGGGGTTTATTTTTCATGTAGTCAGGTTCATAAAATGTTGGTTTATAGGAAAATAGTGCTCCAAACATGCTCTTAATACAAAAACGGTCATGTTTTATCAGAAAAACGTTAAATCGAAATATAATCTTGTGGGAAAGCGGACTTATTCAAACTAAAAATAGCGTGCTGACGTTTGAATCTACACATAGTAAAAAAGGCAAATTGTTTATGCCTTGAATCCTCCAATTAACCAAACGTATATATGTTCATGGGATTATAATTTGTTAATAGTAGGTCGTGCCGCAAGTTGTGGTGCGACTTTTTTATTGCTTGCTGCAAGCAGCCTAAGGCATTAGTATTTATCTAATGCTGTTTTTGAATAACGAATATCGAACAAGGAATAATGAATATCGAAGGTGATATACGTCTTATCGACAAGATTCGTCATTACGCTTTTTCAGTAAAAGTATGATTAGTCAGGTCAAATTCATTCGATCAAAAATCGAATGGAGCTTATGGCATCAGCTTTACCTCGTTGAGAATAAGGTATAAATAAAAATTCATTACTTGAATTAATTCATTTATCCTTGTAAATTTGTAAGTCGACTTACAAATTTACAAGGATGATTGAACGATTATTAGCAAAAAAGATACTTAGAGATTTAGCGTGGTCGCCCATTGTTGGCTTGATTGGTTCGCGACAAGTTGGTAAGACAACGCTTGCCAAAAGCTTACAATCGCAACTCCGCAAGCCTAGCATTTACCTAGATTTAGAATTGGATACCGATCGCTATAAACTGCAAGAAGCAGAACACTACCTCACGCAACACGAAGAACAATGCATCATCATAGATGAAGTACAAATATTGCCCTCCTTGTTTGCGCTGCTTCGAGCCATCGTAGATCAAAGGCGCGAAGCGGGGAGATTCATCTTATTGGGTTCTGCTGCCCCACACATTGTCAAATTGAATACCGAGACGCTAGCAGGTCGTATTGTCTATCACGAGCTTTCTCCTTTTAGTTATACTGAAATCAAAAATCGACTAGATTGGCGCTTGCATTGGTTGAGGGGTGGTCTTCCAAACGCACTTTTGGCAGAACAATCCATTATTGCCAGAAAGTGGATGTCTGATTTTGTGGAAACTTTTGTGCACAGAGATTTGGCAAGATTGGGATTCAGCATTTCCTCCCAAAATTTGAGAAATCTACTGAGTATGCTCGCCCATATTCACGGCGATCTACTCAATGTGAGTAGACTCAGCAAGTCACTAGGCGTTTCTACACCAACCGTCAACAAATATTTAGAATTGCTAGAGGGTAGTTTTCTGATCCGTCGCTTACCGCCCTACTTTCACAACATCAGCAAGCGACTCACTAAATCGCCGAAGCTCTATTTACAAGACACAGGATTACTGCATCATTTACTACGTATCTACGATCATGAAAGCCTACTAGGTCATCCAGCATTAGGCAATTCTTGGGAAGGCTACGTCATTGAACAAATTATTCGAGAAGCACCTGAATTCTCCGATTTTTATTTCTATCGAACCCAAGCGGGAGCAGAAGTAGATTTACTAATGATTACGCCTTCGGGCAAAAAAGCGATTTTTGAAATCAAGTTTTCTACCACGCCAAAATTGACCAAAGGCTTCTATGAAGTTTCAAAAGACTTGAGTCCAGACTATTCTTACGTCATTACCCCAAGTGGAGCGACTTTGGAACGAGAAAACGGAGTGAAAGTCATCGCTTTTGTCGATTTTTTGGAACAAGAATTGATTCGTTTACAATGACGAACTGCTATGGTTAACGCACTCTTGTCGGGAAACTCATGATTGCTGAGCAGCTAATCTATTACTCGTATCTCACATTTATTGAGCCGAGCAGAGGGGACATTTTCCTCACCCCAATCGTTAGTAAAATATATCCCGTTTGCAGCATACAACTAACGAAATGAATATGAAAAACTTCACCCTACTCCTACTCACCCTCTTCGGATACACTTTTGCGCTTGCCCAGACGGAACAAGTGCTTACTGCTAAAATTGAGCGCGTTACCGTCTTTTTGCAGGGTGCGCAAATTACAAGGACGGCAGCCACCTCCCTGAAAACAGGTCTGACCACCCTAGTTTTCGATCAACTCTCCGATGCCCTCGATCCTTCGACTATACAAATAGAGCAAACGGGTGATTTTACGATTCTTTCAGTCAATCACCGCAGGAACTATGGCGATACGCTAGCACAATCCACCGAATTTCAATTCTTGCAAGACGAATTATTGGTCATTCAAGATAGCGTCCGTTATTTGAAAACGCTACAAAATATCATAAAAGAGGAAGAAGTATTCCTCAAAGAAGGTCGTCCAAGTAACAGCATAGAAAAACAATTCAGTGCGGCAGTCTATGAAAACGCAGCCACATATTATGCGACGAAAATCCGAGCGATACGACTCGAAAACCTGCGCATAGAGCGACAAATACGTGCTTTGAATGTAGCTTTTCAGCAAAAACGGAAAGCTATTAATGAACGATTAGGGGAAAAGAAGAATTATCCCAGTGAAGTAGTAGTCAAAGTGAAATCAGAGCGAGCAACGAACGCAAAATTAGCACTGACTTATTTAACACCCAATGCCAGTTGGACGCCCACTTACGACCTAAAAGTTGAAACCATCGTACAGCCCATAGACTTGATGTACAAAGCCAATTTGGTACAATCCACAGGTGAAGACTGGAAGGAAGTGCTATTGACTTTCTCCAATGCCGATCCCAGCAAAAGCGGTGTCTTACCCAATTTGCCCACCAATTATTTGAACTACAGTAGCCCTTATGCCAGTACGACCAGGACAAAAACCAGTATCGCAGTGCGTCCAGGTAGCGCAGGTGCGATTGTAGGTACGATTACGGATGATACTGGCGAACCACTAATTGGTGCGACCGTACTCGTAAAAGGTGCTGCCATTGGAACTATCACGGATTTTGATGGCAGGTTTGAACTAAATTTGCCCGAAGGCGCTACGGAAGTAGAAGTGTTGTACACTGGCTACAGCTCTAAGACCATTAAAGTGAGTGAGCTAAGGAAAAATGCAAATGTTAAGTTGGAAGAAGGTGTAGCATTGGATGAAGTCGTAGTGGTGGGCTATGGTGCTGGTAGAAGCAGTCGTTATTCGAAGCCAAAAGCCAAAGCGCAAAAGCCCGTGCTGCCAAGTACTGTGAAGCAAAAGCAGACGACTGTGGAATTTACCCTAGATATTCCCTACACCGTCCCGTCGAATGGGGAGGACTATGCCATCATCATTGCGCGGGGAGATATGGCGGCTCAATACGAATATCGCGCCGTTCCAAAAATAGAAGAGGCGGCTTATCTAAATGCGAAAATTGCCGATTGGACGAATTACAATCTAATGTCTGGCGAGATCAATTTATATTTTGAGAATACCTACATCGGAAAATCAGCATTGGATACCAGCATTCCCTCGGATACCTTACAAATTTCGCTAGGACGCGATCAAAATGTCCAAATACAGCGGACACCCATCGAAGAATTTAGGAAAAGAAACTTTGTGGGCAACAAACAAATAGATGAACGCGCCTATCGCATCAGCGTTCGAAATGGAAAGGCACAACCCATCAACATTCAAATCGCTGACCAAATTCCCATCTCGCGGAATAAGGACATCGACGTAGAGCAGGTAGAAGTTTCGGGTGGGGTTCTGAATGAGGAAACGGGCAAAGTAGTATGGGAATTGCAGTTAGCAGCGACAGCAGAGGTGCAAAAATTGATTGCTTATCGTGTGAAATATCCAAAAGGACGCTATGTTTTGGTAGATTAGAGATGGCTACCTTTACCGTTGGGGAATTTGCAAAAGATAAGCTACCCAAATTTTTAAGAATTATTGCAAACTAATACAAGACGCAAGGAAAGAAGATAGCCTTAATGAGCAATACTCGGAATAAATCCTAGTAACGCTCTTGAGATCGCGCAACAAGTATGCTTAAGGGGTGTTTCCGTTTGAAGAGACTTAGAGCTTGTTTGGAGCATTATCTTCCTGTAAACCAATGTTTTCCGAACCTGACTTTGAAAATAATCGCTGCTAACCCATCCGCGAAGCGGTTCTCTCGCTTAAATATTCACTGAATATTTACCTAAAGGATCACTCGTTCATCTCGATAAAGTCGCTATTATTTTATTAGCCAGAACCGTAAACTACTGATTTACAGTTCAATCCTACTCCAAACAAGCTCTTACTAATGAATACATTTTGTCCAAAGTCTAAAAACATCAATATCGAGTTTGAAGGTCTACTAATGAAACGATACCACCATGAGAAAAGCTGAAATATTCGTACACGGTCAATTGGCAGGCTACTTATCAGAATTGGAAACAAATCATAGCTACCGTTTTGAATACTTGGAGCAGTACGACGGGGCAGTCGTCTCCCTGACAATGCCCGTCGAACAAAAAGTATTTGAATACCATCGTTTTCCACCTTTCTTTGAAGGCTTATTGCCCGAAGGAATCATGTTAGAAGGGCTATTGCGACAACTGAAAATAGATGCTAACGATTATTTTGCACAGCTTATGGCAACGGGAGGCGATCTGGTGGGAGCAGTGACCGCTAAAGCAATAAATAATGAATAGATGCCCGATCACTTACGAACCCTGTGGAACTGCGCAATATACTCCGCAGGGACTACGATTGCTGCATAAAAAACTCACTACGCTCCATCCACTTCCCTACTCCGCCCAACAACAGAGATTAGAGGCAGCAACTCGTATGAAAAGCATGTCTATACAAGGGGTTCAGCCTAAATTGAGTGCAGTGCTAAATGTAGCAGCGGAAACTTTTGAATTGGTCGATATGGGTGGGCAATACATCATCAAGCCACAAAGCCATTATTTCCGATCTGTACCAGAAATCGAAGATGTGAGTATGCGTATGGCGAAGCTAGTGGGCATCGAAACTCCCTTGCACGGCTTAGTCTATAGCAAAGATGGCAGTCTGAGTTACTTCATCAAACGTTTTGATCGAATAGGGCGAAATAAAAAACTAGCCGTAGAAGATTTTACGCAAATCGCTGGATTGCAAAGAGCCACAAAATATCAGTTTTCAACCGAAAAAATGATTGCATTGATTGAGCAATACTGTACTTTTCCTGTTTTGGAGAAGCTCAAATTTTTTCGATTACTGCTATTCAGCTTTCTCATTGGCAACGAGGACATGCACTTAAAAAATTTCTCGCTCATCACGCGCAACCATAAAGTGGAATTTTCACCCGCCTACGATCTACTGAATAGTACCTTAGCCATGAATGGAGCGGTTGAAGAAATGGCATTGCCCATCGCAGGTAAGAAAAGCCGCTTCAAAAGAAAGGTATGGGTAGATTATCTCGCCAAAGAACGCCTACAACTTCCCACAAACGTCATCAATAAGGAATTAGAGCAATTTCAAATCGCTTCCCAACACTGGAAACAATTGATCGCCAAATGCTTTTTATCCGATGACTTGAAGGCGGAGTATTGGGAATTAGTGGAAGCACGAATGAAAAGAATGGGCTGGTAGGATAAACTGCTGAAATTTTTGAAGTTTAGAAAATACAAGTTGCTTAAAATTGGGTGCATCTCAAAATGTCGTTTTGTTGATTAAAGGGCGAATTTTTGTTTGTATTTCATGCGGTCGCATCCGAAAATCTACAAAGGAGGATTTTCGGATGCTCCAAGGGTTTTTAAGGGCAAGAAGCGTTAAAGCTTTAACGCTTCTTGCCCTTAAAATCCCCCTAGCAGAAAGTTTTTCACCTTTGAAAAAAACTTTCTGCGACATTTTGAGATGCGCCCTTAAAATTCAAGTGTATGAACTTAATGCAGTTTTGCCCAAGCAAAACCAGCAACTAAGTGTTGTTAATGAAGAGAATCGCAATCGGATGGGTAGGTATCAGGCAAACTTTCCAAAGACATCTGGTTAAAAGCTACTTAACATTCAACCGTACACTGCAGCAAACAAAATTTAAGTATCAGCACACTCAAACATTCTCACCTTCCCACGTCAAGTTTACAAAGCTACCTACCCCTACAAACCCTCCCACAAGCTTCGCAAACAATCCCAACTCAAACATTCGAATAATCTAGTATTTCCACCATCCAACACTCGAGCCATTGAACATTCCCACCGACCGACAGTTCCTATTCCATGAATCATTTACAGCACGAAACGAGTCCCTACCTATTGCAGCATGCCCACAATCCAGTGGAGTGGTACGCTTGGAAACCCGAAGCTTTCGAGCGGGCAAAAGCAGAAAACAAGCCCATACTGGTCAGCATCGGTTATTCGACTTGCCATTGGTGTCACGTAATGGAGCGCGAAAGCTTTGAAAACGAAACCATCGCAGCCCACATGAACCAGTACTTCATCAACATCAAAGTGGATCGAGAAGAGCGTCCCGATGTCGATCAAATCTACATGGAGGCTTGCCAATTGATTAATGGTAGTGGTTGCGGATGGCCCTTGAACTGTTTCCTGACGCCTGACGGTCGCCCTTTCTATGCAGGTACTTACTTTCCGCCCGAGCCCGCTTACAATCGCCCATCTTGGTCGCAGGTGCTGGAGAGAATAGCGTACCATTTCAATGAAAAACCAGAAGTGGTAGAGGAGCAAGCCAATCAACTCATGAACATCATCAATGGCTCTGATAATCAGTTGTTGTCGTCCAAAATTGAGTTGACATCAACTGAGACTGCTACCTTCACCACAGACGATACCGAAAAGATATACGCGACTTTGCAAAGACGCTTCGATACACAATATGGGGGTTTTGGTGGCGCACCGAAGTTCCCGAGCAGCATGGCTTTGCGCTATTTGCTGAACTATCACTACCACACCAAAAACGAAGAAGCCCTGCGCCATGCTGACTTTTCCCTACAAAAAATGATACAAGGCGGTATCTACGACCAATTGGGCGGTGGTTTTGCCCGCTATGCCGTTGATAGGGCTTGGCTTGTGCCGCATTTTGAAAAAATGCTATACGACAATGCGCTACTCGTGAGCCTGATGTCGGATGCCTACCGACTGACCCAAAAAGCGATCTACAAAGAAAGTATTGTGGAAACCCTCGATTTCATTCAACGCGAAATGACGAGCGAGGCGGGTGGTTTCTACGCCGCTTTGGATGCTGATTCGGAAGGCGTGGAAGGTAAATTTTACGTGTGGCAGCAAGATGAAATTGTATCCATACTTGGCGCAGCGGCAGATTTATTTATCCGATTCTATGGCGTGGAAGCAGCAGGCAATTGGGAAGACAGTAACATCTTTTGGCGTGAACATAACTACGAAGCATTTGCGACGCAAGAAGGTTTGGCAGTACCAGATTTGAAAGCACAGCTACAAGCAGCGCGACAACAGTTGTTTGCACATCGCGCCAAGCGCATTCGACCTGGTTTGGATGATAAAATTTTGCTGGATTGGAACGGCTTGATGTGCACCGCCTATGCACAAGCTTACAAAGCACTCCAAATCGAAGCATATCGAGAAATCGCGGAGCGAAACATGCAATTTCTACTCGAAAAATTCAAGCAATCGAATGGACTCAGCCTTTGCCACACCTACAAAAATGGACAGGCGCAATACGATGCTTTTTTGAATGATTATGCCTTTTTAATCGAAGCTTTATTGGAGGTCTATTCCATCAGTTTCGATACCGCTTATTTATCTATTGCACAAATGTACACGGAATTTGTACTCAAGCATTTTCTAGACCAAACGCGGCAAATTTTCTATTTCACCGCCGATCATCAAAGCGATTTGGTGACGCGCAAAATAGATGTCTACGATTCAGCAGTGCCTTCTGGCAACGCAACTATGGTGCGCAATCTGCAAAAACTAGGACGTTTGCTGGATCGTCCAGATTACCATGCGCTAGCGAGCAATATGTTACGGAGCGTTCAAGCTTCTATCTTGAAATATCCCAATTCTTTTGGTCGTTGGGCGCAAACCTTACTCGACGAAGTCTTCCCTATGCCCGAAATTGCGATCATGGGTAAAGCAGCAGACAAAAAAGCCGCACATCTCCAACAACTATTTTTGCCAAATATTATTTTAATGGCAAGCCATCACAAAAACGAAAGTTATCCGTTATTAAAAGGGAAGACAATAAAAGCACAGACCTTGATTTATGTTTGTCAAAACTATGCTTGCCAAAAACCCGTTGAAGCAGTGGAAGAGGCGGTAGCGTTGATTCAGCAATAGTCGTGTACGAAGTTTTGAGCAATGCTCAAAGTAAGCCTTAGCTAATTCCTTGGAATCGCGCAACAAGTATGCTCAAAGGTTTTTTGTGGACGGAAACACAAATTTTTAGTTATTTTCTTAGTCAAAATAACCAAAAATTTGTGTTTCCGTCCGAAGGGACTTACTGAACATACTCGTTGCGCGATTTCTTTACATTGACTCAGGCTGCTTTCAAGGAGAATGAGACTTCGTACACACCTAAAATAAAAATTAGTAATTTGAGACTAAAGTGTCTACTACTACTTCTACGACTCAGATAAACATGTCAAAATATACACCTTACTACCTTAGTGGTTTCAGTTCAAAAAAACACACAGTTTGCAAAAATACATCATACAAATTAGTCTACTGTTTTGGAGTTTTGCGGCTTTTGCACAACAACCAGCGCAGTACAGTTTGCATATGTTCAACCGTATGGCTTACAATCCAGCCTACGCCGGTATGGACAATTCGCTGAGCCTTACGGGTGTTTTTCGTACGCAGTGGGTAAATTTAGAGGGAAGTCCTACTTCCCAACACGTCAATGTACACGCACCGCTTCCGTTTTTGAGTAGTGGTTTTGGACTCAGTTTTCAGAACGATGAATTGGGAGCAGAGCGCAATCTGTCCTTGACGGCTGCTTACAATTACCAAGTTCCCGTCGGACGTTCGGGGACACTATCCATAGGCATTGCGGGCGGTATCAACCAACAAAATCTAAATGGTGCGATCATTCGTACCCCCGATGGAGAATACACAGACGGCAACCTCATCAACCACAACGACGGTACGCTGCCCATCAACGCCGTGGCTGGAATGGCGCCCAATATAGCGGCAGGTATTTACTACAAAAGCGACGTGCTAGAGGTCGGATTGGCAGCGAGTAATTTGTTGGAACAAGCACTAGAATTACCGACCGTTAATAGACCAGTTCCACGCGCCTACTTCTTCAATGCGAGTGCAAACTTCGATCTGGGTAGTACGCTGAGTTTGCATCCTTCCGTTTTTCTGAAAAGCGATGTACTACAAACACAAATAGATTTTTCTGTAATGCTACGCTACAACGACAATATATCAATAGGTACGTCGTTTAGAGGTTATGATGCCAATAGCTCTGATGCTTTGGCACTGATTGGTGGCTTTCGGCTGAGCGAGAAAATACGCTTGTACTACAGCTACGATTTGACATTGTCAAGGTTAAATACGGTCAGTACGGGTTCGCACGAAATTCTAGTCAATTATAATTTGAACAAAGAATTCGGCAAGGGCGTTCCGCCACAGATCATCTATAATCCTCGAGCCTTATAGACCAAAAAATTATCTTTTCCGCTGCACACACACAACAATTGTAACTGTTTATCATTAGTTACGAGAATGCGAGTAAGAACTATGATGGTAATGGGCATTTGTCATATGGCTATGTAAAAGTCTTATCTCAGAAGCTTTACGCTGATTTAGTTTCAAGTATTGCTCAAAGATTCGTACATGCCTATGTTTGAAAAAGTGGATGCCTTGCACAAATCATTTTCGATAAAAATCATCGTATTCATTTTTCTTTGACCGCATACACTATTTCAAAAGTCATATCGTTCAATGAACGGTTTTCTACAAGAAGCACGACGAGAAAAAAATTTCTGTTGATGCTTTCACACGCTTAACCAACCGTAGAATAAGCAAGTTATATCTCGATATTAGCGCATATAATTAGATGGACTCAAATAATCGACACTTTTGAACGGCTCTTTTCTGAGTTAAAAGTATTTTTAGCTCAAAAATAATAGCTCGCTCAAATTGTGATGCTTATTTAAATCCACCTACTTAACCGCTCATGTCACAAACGGTTTTTTTATCAAAAAAGCAAAATCCAATTTTTGATAAAACTATCCAAGAGGCTATCTTTGAGCCGCTTTTTCTAGGGGTATGTTTGTAGGAAAATAATGCTTCAAACATGCCCTAAATCAATCACTATTGAAGGAAAACAGAAGTAGCAAAATGAAAAAATTGTTCAGATTAAGTTTAGTATTATTGACCCTTTTCGCTGCATCATGCGGTTCTAATCAGAGCGGACAGCTTATCGGCGTTCTAGATCGTCCAGATTGGAAGGGCATTAATCCATATGGTATGGTGTACATCCCATCTGGATCACTTACGATAGGTTCTGGAGATCAAGACCTAGCAAATACCTTCGTCCAAAGACCGAAGCAAATATCTATCGTTGGTTTTTTCATGGATGAAACAGAAATTACCAACAACGAATACCGTCAGTTTGTGTATTGGGTGAGAGATTCCCTAGCACACGCTTACCTAGATCATTACATAGAAAACGACAATGGCGATGAGTTCATTGACTGGGAATATGATATTGATTGGGCGGACGAGACGCTAGAAGATTTGTATTACCAAGGTGATGATCGCTTTGCGGGTAAAAAGGAATACGACACCAATAAATTCATTTTCGAGTACGAATGGTACGACTGGCAAAAGGCAGCGCACGACAAAGGACGTTCGCCAAGAAATGCGTTCATCAATCGTAGAAAAGTCAAAGTTTATCCAGATACCATGGTTTGGATACGTGATTTTGCTTACTCCTATAATGAGCCAATGACACGTAACTACTTCTGGCATCCTGCTTATGATGATTATCCAGTCATCGGCATTGATTGGCACACCGCTAATGCCTTCAATTATTGGAGAACCAAGCTTTGGAATGCTTACGAAGCTGGAAAACAAGGAGCTAATACAGAAGATTTCCGTTTGCCATTCGAGCAAGAATGGGAGTACGCTGCTCGCGGTGGACACGATTTGTCTACCTATCCTTGGGGAGATTACTACTTAAGAAACTCGAAAGGTTGTCTACTTGCTAACTTCAAGCCTGGACGTGGTGATTATACGGAAGATGGTGGTTTCTATACCGTCAAGTCGGATGCTTACTTCCCGAATGACTATGGACTATTCAATATGGCGGGCAATGTAGCAGAATGGACGAATACTGCTTATTATGAGAATGCTTATTCTTTCGTACACGACATGAATCCAGATATTCGCTACGATGCTAGAGAAGACGATCCAGAAGCTTACAAACGTAAAGTTATTCGCGGTGGTTCTTGGAAGGATGTAGGTGCTTACTTACAAAATCACAAACGTCACTGGGAGTTCCAAGATACGACTAAGTCTTATGTTGGTTTCCGTGGTGCTTTAACTTTTTTAGGACGCTCTTTGGGCGATGATTTCTAGGAAAAACACATAAGATTCCTAATTAAAATAGGTATTGACACTTGGTGTAGTCAATGCCTATTTTTTTTGCGCTATTGTTTGGTTTCTATTTAAACAAATCAAAGTCCCATTTTACCTGAAAGCAGTTTAAATCAATGTAAGAAAATCCCGTGACAGGTATGCTTGACAAATCCCTTCGCACGGAAACAAAAATGCTTTGGACATACTTATTGCGCAATCTCAAGAACTTGCTTGTGTATTTAAAAACGAATAAATCAACTAAACAAAATCAACACCATGCAACACCTCTTCTCAATAGCACTCTGCTGCTCTGCCCTAATCTGTTTTGCCCAAAAGCAACCCAACTTCATTTTCATACTAACCGACGATCAATCCTACGGCATGATGGCTTGCACAGGCAATGAAATTGTGCAGACACCAAACATCGACTTACTTGCCGAGCAAGGCATCTTATTCACGAACGCTCACATCACCAGTGCTATTTGTACACCCAGTCGGGTATCAATTTTATTGAGTCAGTACGAACGAAAGCACGGCGTTAATTTCAATTCAGGGACAAGTGTAGCACCAGCCGCTTGGAAAAAATCTTATCCCATGCTGATGCGAAACGCAGGCTATTACACGGGTTGGATTGGAAAAAATCACGCGCCAGTGGGCGAAGGAGGCTACCAAAGCGGACTGATGGAAAAAAGCTTTGATTATTGGTACGCTGGACACGATCATCTATCTTTTTACCCCAAGGATCGGCACGCAATATTCAAAGATGCAAAGTCGGATACCCAGCTAGAAATTTTGCAAGAAGGCATCAATGATTTTCTGGAAGATAGCAATGAAAGTCGGATGGAAAATGCCATTCGATTTTTAGAAGAACGCCCCGATAGTCAAGCCTTTATGCTTTCTATTTGTCTGAATTTACCACACGGCGCGAGTACTAGCACC
>JBCDKV010000064.1:0-12455 GCA_038746215.1 Bacteroidota bacterium
AAAGCCTTCAAATTCTTCTTTGATTTCTTCGTACACTTCTTCGCTATAATCGACCAAGTCCATTTTATTTACACACACCACCAAATGCGGAATCTGCAACAAAGACGCGATGATCGCATGACGACGCGTTTGCTCGACGACCCCTTTTCTAGCATCAATCAAAATCAAGGCGACATTCGCAGTCGAAGCTCCAGTCACCATGTTTCGCGTGTATTGGATGTGACCAGGTGTGTCCGCAATGATGAATTTGCGTTTCGGTGTCGCGAAGTAGCGGTATGCCACATCAATGGTAATGCCTTGCTCGCGCTCTGACTTCAATCCATCGGTCAGCAATGCTAAGTTTACGCCTTCTTCGCCGCGCTTCTCACTCGTCGCTTTGATCAATTCATACTGATCTTCAAAAATAGATTTGCTATCATAAAGCAGTCGTCCGATGAGCGTACTTTTTCCGTCATCGACGCTTCCTGCAGTGGTGAATCGTAAGAGTTCTGTGTTTTGCATATGTTTAGCTTTGAGCTACTAGCTGTTAGCTTTTAGCTGTTCAGCGGTAACTTAAGTTCATAACTTTTTTCTTTGGCTTTTTTTAGCTTTGAGCTATTAGCCGCTAGCTTTTAGCTATTCAGCAGATAGTTTAGGTTCATAACTTTTTTCTCTTGGTTTTTATCGTTTACTCTAGAAGTCGCCTTCTGTAGATGCTGGCTGCTTTTTGGAAGTCTTGTATTCTATCTTGCAAGTGCTTTGTTTCTTCTTTTTTCAAATATCCAATTTCTTCGCAAACGATCAATTGGGTTTCTAATTCAAAAGAAGAGGCGATTGCAATTTCGATGTATCTCGCAGTTTCTAGATTGCTTTCTCTACCACAACCTTCGGCTATGTTGGAAGGAATTGAAACAGCCGCTCTTGTCATTTGGGAGCGCAAACCATACGTTTCTTCTCTCGGCAATTGCTTCGCAAAGCCATATACTTCTCGCACGAGTTCCATCCCGATGTGCCAAATGTGTAGCTTTTTGAATTCGCGCATAATATGAGCTTTTAGCAGTGAGCCGATAGCTTTTAGCTGTTCAGCACCTTATTTATTGATTTCAGTTCTTTTTTCTTTAATTATATTTTGCCTCAAGAGCTTGAAAGCTGAGTATTTATCACAGAACTTGAGCATATTGCAGTCTAGCTGTTAAGGTATTATTGACCAATTCAAGTTAACCGCTGAACAGCTAACTGCTCATAGCTAAAGGCTAACAGCTTATTAAAAATAGCCTTTCTTTTTACGGTCTTCCATCGCCGTCTCAGAACGCTTATCATCAGATCGCCCGCCACGCTCAGTAGTACGTGTAGTCGAAACTTCCACAATAATCTTCTCCAATGTATCCGCTTCCGATTCCCAGACACCTGTACAAGTGACATCGCCCATCGTGCGACAGCGTACCATCATCGTTTTGAGTTCCTCGCTTGGGCGGCGGGTATTGTATTCACTTTCTGCCAATAAGACACCATCGCGCTCGAAAACTTGGCGTTCGTGAGCAAAATAGACGCTAGGTAGCTCGACATTTTCTAGTGCCAAATACTGCCACACATCCAATTCCGTCCAGTTACTAATCGGGAAGACACGGAAATGCTCACCAAAATTCTTTTTGCTGTTGAAGAGGTTCCACAACTCTGGTCGCTGATTTTTCGGATCCCATTGCCCAAATTCATCACGGTGCGAGAAGAAACGTTCTTTAGCACGCGCTTTTTCTTCATCCCGTCTTGCCCCTCCAATAGCAGCATCGTATTTGCCTTCTTCTAAAGCTTCGAGTAGCACTGGAATCTGTAAGCTATTGCGACTCGCATTGTAGCCTTTTTCTTCGACCAATTTGCCTTCGTCAATCGCTTTTTGAACATCTCCGACGATCAAGCGGACGTTCAGTCGCTCAATTAAAGCATCGCGGAAAGTGATCGCTTCTGGAAAGTTGTGTCCTGTATCGACGTGCAAGAGTGGAAATGGAATACGCGCTGGATAAAAGGCTTTCATCGCCAAGTGCGTCAACAAAATGGAGTCTTTTCCACCTGAAAACATCAGCACGGGATTTTCAAACTTAGCGGCTATTTCACGTAAGATGAAAATGGATTCTGCTTCCAATTCGCGCAAATGATCTAAGTGATAACTCGCGCTTTTGCTTGCCATTTTTTGATCGACAGCTTCGGATCGTTCGTTGGGCTGCATCATTTTTTCTGTTTGTATGTGTTCTGGAAATCTTCTGTTACTTGCACATCTGATTTCCACTTTTATTGTTGATGAACTGATGAATTGTTGAATTGATGATCTCGGAAAAAATGAAATACTCATTTCCTAATGTAGATCACGTATCATCAATTTATCAGTTCTTCAATTTTTCAATTATTAGATTTTAATCTTCGGCAATAAGAAGTCGTATAACAATTCCACCGCCTCCTCAATACTACACTCATCCGTTTTAATTTCTAGAGCTGGATTTTCGGGGGCTTCGTAAGGCGAATCAATACCCGTAAAGCCTTTGATTTCGCCTTTTCGGGCTTTTTGGTAGAGTCCTTTGACGTCGCGGGCTTCGCAAACCGACAAAGGGGCGTTGATGTATATTTCGAGAAAATCGTCAGCTCCGATGATTTGGCGCGCGAAGTTACGAATCTCACGCGTAGGGCTGACAAATGAATTTAAAGTAATGACTCCTGAATACAAATAGAGTTTCGCGATTTCAGAGATGCGGCGGATATTTTCTTTGCGATCTTCGAGACTGAAGCCTAGATTATTGTTGATGCCCGAGCGGATATTGTCGCCGTCGAGAACTTGTGGGAAGTAGCCTTCGTTGTACAGTTTACGCTCCAAGGCTTGAGCGATGGTGCTTTTACCTGAACCCGATAAGCCTGTGAGCCACAGCACTTTAGCGCGTTGCTGCAAGCGTTGCTCGCGGTCGTCACGCTGTAATAAGCGATCAAAAATAGGATGTATATTCGTTGCTACACTCAAAATTTTGCTTTTAACCTTCTGTACAATCGTCGCACTTGTCCCAATCGGACGCGCAACCACATTTTTTCGTGGAAATAGTACAGCACTGTTTTGCTCACCAATTCGGTGATGGAAATTGCTAATGCCACACCTGCCATCAATTCGCCGCTATGTCCTGCATTCGCTTCGTTAGCTTTGCCAAAAATGGTATAGGCAATCACGAAAGTCATCGCAGTAGCAAAAACGCGCCACGAAATCGTTTTCAAAATGATGTCTCGATTTTGGACGTCGTGATTTCGCCACGCAAATTGCCACAATCTTTCATGGGCATAATAAATCAGCAATTTCAAAGGGGTTTCAATCAACATGATCCAGCCCGATTCTTCAAATCGAGGCGCACCCAACAATATCCAAGTCACCGCTAGGGCAACTAGAAAAGTATCCATCATCGCGATCAATCGCCAAGAGATACCTTTCAAGAAGGAGCGCATTCTGGACTCCTTCTGATAGATATGTTTTGTTTGTACGGTCATGTGTTTCAAAGCATAGGTTCATTTTTTGAAACACATAGAGACATAGGTACATAGTGTATTTTACAAAGCAAAAACTATGTTTTCTATGTGCCTATGTGTTTAATAAACTAGGCTACGACGGTATCTACCGTGATGATATTTCGACCGATACTTTGATAGTGGAAGCCCATGTCGCCCATGCGCTCCAAATCGTATAAGTTACGTCCGTCAAAAATGACAGGTTCTTTTAGTAGTTTTTTCATCACCTCGAAACTAGGTGTGCGGAAGACACTCCACTCTGTGATGATCGCCAGCGCATCTGCATCGACTAAGGCTTCGTATTGATCTTCGACGAATTGGACGCGGTCGCCGAAAATTTCTTTGACATTGTCCATTGCTTCTGGATCGAATGCTTTGACAGTCGCGCCTGCTTCTAGCAAACCTTCGATTATATATAGCGCTGGTGCTTCACGGATGTCGTCGGTATTTGGCTTAAATGCCAAGCCCCAAATGCCAATTGTTTTGCCACTCAAATCGTCGCCGAGTTGCTCTTTGATCTTGTGTACCAAAACCGTTTTTTGGATTTGATTGACATTCATGACGGACTTCAAGATTTTGAAATCGTACTCGAAATCTTCGGCAGTTTTCGCCAATGCTTGCACATCTTTCGGAAAACAACTTCCACCGTAACCGACACCTGGGAATAAGAAACGCTTCCCGATACGTCCATCGCTACCCATTCCGATGCGCACCTTATCTACATCTGCGCCTACTTTTTCACACAAATTGGCGATCTCGTTCATGAAAGAAATACGTGTTGCCAAATAAGAATTGGCTGCATATTTGGTCATTTCTGCGGAACGCTCATCCATGAAGTAGATTGGATTTCCTTGACGGACAAATGGCGCGTACAGACGATTCATCAACTCACGTGCTTTCGAAGAATCCGTACCGATAACAACGCGATCTGGTTTCATAAAATCATCCACCGCTACGCCTTCACGTAAAAACTCTGGATTCGAGACGACATCAAATAAATCTTCTGATAAATGTTTCGCCAATACCGCATGCACTTTCTCCGCTGTCCCAACAGGTACAGTACTTTTATCGACGATCACTTTGTAATCTTCAATCAAGAAACTCAACTTATCGGCTACACCCAAAATGTAGGACAAATCCGCTGAACCGTCTTCACCTGGAGGTGTCGGCAATGCCAAAAAGATGATTTCTGCATCTTTAATTGCATCTGCCAAATTAGTTGTAAATTTCAATCGTCCTTGACGCGTGTTGCGCTCGAATAGTAATTCTAAACCAGGCTCGAAAATCGGTACTTCACCATTTTGCATGCGCTTCACCTTATTCTCGTCGATGTCCACACATATTACGTGATTGCCTGTTTCGGCAAAACAAGTGCCAGTCACTAGACCAACATAACCTGTACCAACTACTGCTATTTTCATTTCTTATTTTTTTGTGGAATTGTTGAACTGTTGAATTGTCCAAAAGCACAGTTTAACAGTTCGACAGTTTTACATTCTAATCTTTACTCCAAATCAAAAGCGGCGCGGGATTAAACGTGCATTGCAATTCTTCGGTCCACTCTTGAGGTTCGTAAATCAAGTAGCGGATTTTTCGGTCAATTAGGCTTTCGACTTTATCGACTAGATTGAGCAAATAGTGCTTGTCGATGTTGCCGATGAAAAGTAAGTCAATAACGCTGCTGTTCAACCCTTCTGCGAATTTGCCGCACAGATACACATTTTCCACTTCCCCTAATCGCTCGATGACATCTTGAATGACTTTGTCCAAACCGACATGCTTCATCACGATGTTATGTACTTCTGAGTACAAAGGATGCGTCGGATTGGCTTGAAACATCTTTTTGTTGCCATTCATGAAGGAGGAGAGCATTCCAGATTTCTCCAAACGATTCAACTCCAAGCGTATTGCGTTGGAGGACTCACCGAACTCGCCTTCGAGGCTGCGAAGGTAAGCGGTGGTACTGCGGTTCAAAAAGAATTTGAGCAGTAATTTGACCCTTGTTTTGGAAGAAATTAGTGTCTCTATCATGGAGCGACGGATTCAAAATTGTGCAGCAAAACTACTCAATCTTTGATATTACGCAAATTTTGATGTGTTAAAATGAGATATTGGATCGAACACAAATATTTGCTAATACGAGACTTGTACGGTAAATGAACGGAATCAGTTGTCTTTTTGAAACAAAATTCTACTCAATTTGAAATGAGTTAATTTTTATTCTGATCTTGAGGGCGAGAATATTTCTTGGCTTCTTGGTAGAGATTTACGAAATTTTTGAAATTTTTTAAATCATGAATCACAGTATGAAATTGAGCAAAAACCGAAGATTTAGTGGTTCAACCGCTTCACGGTTGCTAAATTGGATTCTTTTACCACCGATTTCATCGATGGCTATTCATGGTTAAAAGCTTTCAGCTTTTTGTACATTTTTGAAAAGTGTTTTGGTAACAGAAATACTAAGGAACGTTGAACAAATAACTTTACATCCGCCCATTTGTGGTCGGACAAGTTTTAACCTTATCTTTTCGCACTACTCGTCGTTGCAAAATCCCTTACGTAGCTAGGCTATGTGCGGGCTTTTTCGCCTTGATTAGCACAAAGATATTTTGCTAAAAATTTGTAATCTTATTTATTCGCTGTTCCTGATCCGCTTAAAAATAGGACAGGGTGAAAAATTAAAATGAAATGAGACTTGGAAGTATTTTGATTGTAGTGCTAATGCTGTCGGGCTGTTGTCGGATTCCTTTTCCTTTAGTTGATTGCTTCTTTGCACCCATTGAATTAAGTGTAGATCTTTTGAAAATGGAAACAGGATCAAATAAAGGAAACCAAATTCAATTTATCGCTGAACAAGTTATGTCTTCTTATCGCAAAGACGATAAGGCGGTAAATCTCTATCTAGAAATCTCAAATAATGATAGTATCAATATTGAAGAAGTGTCAATTTACACTAATGGTAAAGTAACTACTGATAGGTTGCAGTTTATTGGTGAATATGATGTTGATGGTAAGGAAATCCAACGGTTTATGACTCAATTTTCAGGCTGTTGCGAAGTATATCCCATAAAAGTGGAAATAGATAGCCCCTATTTTGGTAGCTCCAATAATTCCGAATACTTCAGTATAGCTTTAGAAATCAACAAATAGGATTGACTGCTGTATTGGGCTTACCAATCGCTTCGCGCTTAGCAATCCCGTTTTTCGAGAATTACAATTCAAAAAATATGCAAACCATACCCACTCAAATAACAGACCTCCGCAACCGCGTCCGAAAAATCGTTCAGGAAGAGATCATTCCATTGGAAAAGGAATTGCTTTGGAAGGAAGAAGTGAATCCAAACTGGACGGAATGGCAATTGTCGCCTAAACTACAAGCCATCAAAGCACGAGCTAAACGAGAAAGATTATGGAATTTATTTTTGCCAGAAATCAGCGGTCTGAGCAATGAAGAATACGCGCACATTGCCGAAGAAACTGGTCATTCTTTGATCGCGCCCGAAATTTTCAACTGCAATGCGCCCGATACAGGCAACATGGAAGTGCTCTGGAAATACGGCTCGGAAGATCAGAAAGAACAATGGCTGCAGCCACTTTTGGAAGGCGAAATTCGGTCGGCATTTTGTATGACAGAACCTGCTGTGGCGTCTAGCGATGCAACCAATATGCAAGCAACCATCGAAGAGCGGGGCGACGAAATCGTACTGAATGGACGAAAGTGGTGGAGTTCAGGCATTGGGCATCCAAATTGCAAGGTTTTGATTTTCATGGGCTTATCCAATCCTGACCGAGCACGACATCAGCAGCATTCGATAGTACTCGTGCCACTAGATACACCTGGTGTGAAAGTGGAGCGGATGTTATCTGTATTCGGGAGCTATGATGCGCCTTATGGACATGGAGAAGTAAGTTTCAATGATGTAATACTGCCAAAAAGTGCAGTGATTACGGGTTTGGGGAGAGGTTTTGAGATTGCGCAAGGGCGATTAGGTCCCGGTCGTATTCATCATTGTATGCGATTGATCGGGGCATCGGAGCGGGCGTTGCATTTGATGATTGAAAGAGGTTTATCGCGTACTGCTTTTGGGCAACCACTCGTCAAACTCGGCGGCAATCCTGACATCATCGCCAATGCACGGATTGATATCAACATGGCACGATTGTTGGTCTTGCATTGCGCTAAAGTCATAGATGAACAAGGAGTGAAAGCGGCGATGAGCGAAGTCTCTCAGATCAAAGTAGTCGCCCCAAATATCGCTTGTCGCATCATTGATGAAGCCATGCAATTCTTTGGTGGTATGGGTTTGAGTAATGATACGCCGTTGGCTGGTTTGTATGCAAATGCGCGGGTGTTGCGGTTGGCGGATGGTCCGGACGAAGTGCATCGACGGCAAGTGGCTAGACGGGAAATTAAGCGAGTAATAAATCAGTGAAAGCAGTGCATGTTTAATCAGATGGAGTAAATAAACTTTAGTAAATTGACACCTGTTCAATAAATACACCTCTTAAAAATGACAGAATCGGGGCGTTTAGACCTGCTTCAAGAACTAGAGATACTAGAAATTCTACTTACTTTTCATACAGAAAATAAAGAGCGTATTTCTATGTCCGAAGAGGAGTACGAAGACTATGTGAATGCGGCATTAGATAAGATCAACGAAATTAGAAACCTTCTCAATCCACCTTCTTTATGACAAAGCATCATCTTGTACACGATATAGTTAGCAATTTGACTGATAATGCTTCTTTTAGGACGTTTTTCACGCTCTACCTGATGGCAGGAAGTATTGCTCAACGCCGTCAAATTGAACAGTCATTTTGGAAAGAAGTAAATCGACTCAGTCAAGAACAACAACAAGTCATGAATGAAGAATTCTCACAAACTTTTCGGCGTATTCCTATTCTTTTAGAGCAACTTAAAAATAAAATTAGCAGTCAGAACAGAACTGCTCTCTCTACCTAGATTCATAATAGACTTGTTACGCCGCATCTTGATTGACTGCAACGGGCAAATTTTATTCTGCTCTGCGTTAAATTTTTTAGCCGTAGCTCGGCTATGCCGAAAAAATCCGCCTTGTTCAGAACAAAATTTGATTTGTTTCGCCTTAATCAGCTACGACATAACAAGTCTAATAATTTCACACTCGTTTGATTGGACAGTCGATGGCATTTTTCAACTTCACACACATCGTACAAGAAGCTTGGGCGAACTATGACGACAGCCGAGAGCTCAAAAAAATCGAAGACATCAGCGCGCAAGTGTCTACCAATCATGTCTATAAAGTGACATTGGAAGATCGGACGTTTGTGATTGCAAAACTCTCTTATTTTGGGCAACATGAGCACTTTGTGGAAGACCACAGCATCATCAACTCCATGTCCAATAATCTGCCTGCGCCTTACGAAAACTTCCTGTCACGCTCTTTGATGAAAGGCACGAATATCTTTGTGCACCGGCATCAAAGTGCTATTATTGACGCTTGGGTGATCTTCTATCGTCCTGTCAAGATTAAGAAGAAATTGCCACGTCGGCTGGATGAGCAACAAATTGAAAAATTGGCAGTGGAAGTGGCGTATTTTCATAAAGCTTGTCATACCATTCGACATACACTCCCACCTTCTTCCAAATCGGTGGCGACAGATATTCATCATTTGCTTAGAATCTTGGATACGAAAGCTGGCGGTTTTGAGCATCGGATGATGGAGAGTACGATTCGGGAACAGAGCGAACTATTCTTAAATACTGCCGCTCAGTACGACTTTCCTGCTATTCCTGTCTTTGTGGATTGGAACATCGGGAACTTTTCCATCACACCCAATTTCCGTTTTTTCTCCCGCTGGGATTACGATTGGTTTCGGATGAGCACACGGATCATGGATTTTTACTTTCTGAGTCGTGTTGTTTCGGATATTGGAGACAAGACCGTCTTTAGCTACTGGATCACTACGATGCAGGAGGAGCGTTTTTTGCGTTTTCTGCGCACTTATCATCAAATTTTTCCGCTGACCGCCGATGAAATTCGATTCTTGAAAGAAGCGTATCGTTTTTTCATTTTGAACTATGTCATCAAAGACGGACGCTACTTTTTTCATGAAATCTTTGCCTCTAAGTTGCAACGTGAAGCGTACGAGCATTACTTGCCGTCGATTGCGGATTTTCCGACGGAGATGTTGTTGAAAGAATTGGATTTATAACCGACGTGCGAATAAATTCGCACGCTCTGGTTATGACGTTTGTCTTGATTAAATTTTTTATGGCGAACGACTCCCGATTTTCGAGGACAGGTAAAGTCATACGCTTTTGTTATGATACTTATCTTGATTTAGGTCTCGTTCTTCTCCTCGCCCTCGAAACTCTCCTTAACGCTGTCACCTATTCACCTGCACCCGTGCTAGTCCATTTTCAAAATCCCGCACCTCTCGATAACGCGGACGAATTGCCAACTGCCCCTCAGGATTCAAATAACCCGTGCCTTCATAAAAAGCCACACGCGCCAGATCTTCATCGAACGACCAAGCCAAACCAAATTCAGCAGCTGTCAATACATTTCCGGCAGTGTCCATCATGCCCCAAAGCTTGTTTTGCTGAAAAAATGTCCGTCCTGAACCAAAAGGTAAAAGCTGTTCGTAAATCGGTTCGATCACCACTTCCCCTTCGCTACTCAATGCGCCAAATAGATCATTTTTATTCATCAGCCAAAGTCCTTCCTCTCCATACCAAATACGATCAAATGGGTCAGAAATCGTTGCTCCATCTGCGTCAATGAGTTGATAACTACCGTTTTCTTTCACCGCCGCTACCCCATTAACAAAGTCCGTCGCTGCCTCATATTTAAAGGGCAAAATGGCTGCTCCTTCCAGATCTAGATACCCAAATTTCCCACCAGATTTTGCTCTGATTTTGCCGTTGCTCGGTAGATAGATTTGCTCATATTCATCAGGAACGAAAAGTGTCCCATTCGGCGCGATGAGTCCATATTGTCGCATCCCTTTTACTTTCGCAAATCCCTTCTCAAAGTCCGAAGCTTGTGCAAATTGATAGTCGATGACGACTTCTCCTTTTGAATTCAAATAACCATAGATGCCGTCTTTTCGCACTCGCGCTAGTCCATTGTGAAAATCCTGTACCTCTTCATGCACTGCCGGGATGACCCATTTGCCAGCTGCATTCAAGAAACCCATCTCACCTTCCCAAGTCATGGCACGTGCTAGCCCTTCTTGAAATGCCCAAACACCTTTGTATTGTGCCGGAATGACCAGCTCGCCTTGCCGATTGATAAAGCCCCATTCGCCTTTGATTTGTACCGGCGCGAGTCCACCCTGAAAGTCTCGCGCATCGTCGTAGCGTGCCGGGATGACCATCGCTCCATTGCGGTTGATGAAGCCCCATTTGTCGCGCGATTCACTGAAGTCTTCCTGCTCCGGTGGTAGGTTGGCGACTTCTTCCTCTAGCGTCAATGAGTTATCCGGCTCGAAGTTATTAGGATCGTTCTTGCAGTGATAGAAGAATAGCGGTAAGAGCAGTAGGATGTATTTTTTCATTGCTGTTTTAGTTGGTCGTTATGAAACATTATATATGCTGATGTTTGCTCAAAGATATATACGAAATAAATGAGTAATCCCGGTATACGATATTCCGTAGGAATAGCCTTTGCTATTGATTTTATTTAGTTTCTAAGCAGAACGTTAAAAAATTGAAGCCTATACAACGCTATCCAACCCTGGGACGCTCTGGAAAGGAGATCGTCGTCCACGAAATATCAGGACGTGTTAGGAAACGACAACTTCCTATTTAGAACAAAGAAAAGACATGAAGTTATATTATTGTTTAGTCCTCCTCTTACCCTTTTGGTTGACTGATTGGGTCAAATACGAATCCGTAGATGGGCAATTTGAGCTATCGACGCCGGATAGTTTGCGGTTGAAGATAGATACTATAGAGACAGAGATAGGAGATTTGTACTATCACACCTTATTTACGCAGGGCGACGAGACCGTCGGCAATCAAGTCTATATGCTATCGTACTGCGACTATCCTGAGGGAACGATTCATTCGGACTCCACGGAGATATTGAAAGATTTTTTCAAGACGACCATCCGCACGGCAGCCTATATGGTCGATGGCGAACTGATGTATCAGACGGATGATGACAGCTATGGTTATCCCGGTAAGTATTGGCGCGTCGATTACAGAAACAGGCAAGCCGTCATCAAAACACACGCTTTCGTCGCCGACAATCGCTATTATGCCTTACAAGTCGTTTCTACCAAAGCTTTGCACGTCAATAAAGACACTGATCGGTTTTTTGATTCGTTTGAGCTGCTGAAGTAGTAGGATAAGTAGTTGAGCGCATATAATTTCCGATTTCATGACGGCCTATTTTTAGATAAGAAAGTTCATTGACATATTGCGATCAAAAATATGCAACACATTTGTTTAATGTGTATGTTAATTTAAGATGTTATAATTTCTTCTTTTTGAGTAGGTTACAAGCCTCAAAAATCACTTTTCGTTTAAACGTCATATTGTTAAAATCACTATATATTTTTTGTTTTAAGCTTTTGTAAGCTACTGATAATGAATGAGTTGACTTTATTATGGCGCAAAAAATGTCACAGAAAGGCATATCAAAAATTATCAAAACACATTACGATTTTCTTTAACACGTATTCTCTGACTGTTAGATGACAAAACTTTTGTTGTAAGTAGCTGATTGTCAATCAAATAAAAGAAATAAGGGTACAAGTCGCTGTCTAATTAGCGAGCACTGCGACACCAAACAATAAAAAAGCCTGTACTACGTATTCTAGGGCAAACGCATCAAATTCCTTTTTGCTCTTTGATTTATCAAATGATTCAATTTTTCAGCGACATGAGCATGGTATTTGTCTCAAGCCGACGGGCTATTCATTTTGGCATTGCCCCAAAACGAATCAAAAGGTCT